>JARRQB010000156.1:0-7634 GCA_037382265.1 Gammaproteobacteria bacterium
GTCAGGAACACGTAGGTCAGGCATCCGTAGGCGATGGCCACGAACACCAACTGGGCGCGCGCCGCCGGTTTAGCGACCGCCATCCAGGTGAGGTTGCGGCGCTGCGCGCCGACCAGCGGAAACACCGCCTGCACGACGGCGAGCGCCAGCGCTACGATTAACGCGAAATGTCCGAGCTCGGGAACCATGGCTACTCCTCCCCGGTAGGTACGCGGCGGCCGGCCGCGGCGTCAGTCGTTGTTCTGGGTTTGGGCGGTCTTGATGGCGTCTGCCACTTCCGGCGGCATGTAGTTTTCGTCGTGCTTGGCCAAGACCTCGTCGGCTACGAACACGCCCTGCTCGTCGAGGCGGCCCAGGGCGACGATCCCCTGCCCCTCGCGGAACAAGTCGGGCAGGATGCCCTCGTAGCGGACCTTGACGGTGTCCGCGTAGTCGGTCACGCCGAATTCCACGAGGATGCCGTCGCCCGGCCGGTTCACGCTGCCGTCGACAACCATGCCGCCAAGCCGGAAGGGCGCATTGCCCGGCGCCTTGCCCGCGGCAACCTCGACCGGCGAAAAGAAGAACATGAGGTTCTCGTTGAAGGCCTTGAGTGCCATGGTCACCGCAACCGCCACGCCAGCCACCATCAGCCCGATCAGAATTAGTCTCTTTTTGCGTTTCGGGGTCATCGTTTACCTGCCTGTTCCCGTTTTTGGCGACGCACGACGCGCGCCAGCTGCCGACGGTGGCGCTGGCGCGCCCCCCAGACGGTCGCGAGCATCGCTACCAGGGCGATGCCGTAGGAGGTCCAGACGTAAAAGCCGTACCCCCCCATCTCGAAATACTCTGCCATCGGTCTTCTCCCGCGGTTCCCGCCCTCAGGACGCCAACTCTTTCACCCACTTTACGTCCCTTTCGCGCTCCAAAAGTTCGCCGCGGGCCCGCATCAGCAGGGTGTTGACGTAAAACAGCTTGAATGCCAGCGCCATCACCAGCAGCGGCACCAGCATGTCGATGTGCATCGACGGCTTTTCGAATTTGGTGATGGTCGCTGGCTGGTGCAGCGTGTTCCACCACTCGACCGAGAAGTGGATGATCGGGATGTTCACCACCCCGACCAGGGCCAGGATGGACACCGCGCGCGCGGCCGTGCGCCGGTCCTCGATCGCGCCGTGCAGTGCAATGACGCCGAGGTAGAGGAACAGCAGGATGAGCTCGGAGGTGAGCCGCGCATCCCAAACCCACCAGGCGCCCCACATCGGCTTGCCCCAGAGCGAACCGGTCACCAGGGCAAGGAACGTGAACATGGCGCCGATCGGCGCCGAGGCGATGAGCACGATCTCGGCGACCTTGATGCGCCAGACCAGCGCGATCAGGCCGCTGACCGCCATGGCCACGTAGATGAACATGGAGTTCCAGGCGGCCGGCACGTGGATGTAGACGATGCGCACGCTCTCGCCCTGCTGGTAGTCGGGCGGCGAGGAGATGAGCGCCCCGTACAGGCCCCAGCCGAGCAGGATTGCGAACAAACCCCACAGCCACGGCAGCAGCCGCCCGCTGATGCGGTAGAAGACCGGGGGAGAACCGTACTTGTGCACCCATCGCCACATAATGTTCAACTCAAGCTGATTTTCAGGGCCGCGGCGGTCGCTACCGGCGTGAGGCTTGCCGCGAGCGCCAGGAAGGCCCCCAGGATATACATTTGCGCCGCGATCGGCAGGCTCATGCTCGCCGCGTCCACCGCACTGGCGCCGAAGATCAGCACCGGTACGTACAGGGGCAACACCAGCAGCGACAAGATCATACCGCCCTTGCGCAGCCCGACGGTCAGGGCCACCCCGATCGCGCCGACCAGACTCAATACCGGCGTGCCGAGCAACAAACTGGCCATCAACGCGCCCATGGCCCCTTCCGGCAGGCCAAGGAACAGGGCCAGCAGCGGCGCCACCAGCAGCAGCGGCAGCCCGGTGATCAGCCAGTGCGCGCAGACCTTGGCCAGGACCAGCAGCGGCACGGGGTGAGCACTCAACACCAGTTGTTCCAGGGTCCCGTCCTCGAAGTCCGGCCGAAAGATGCCGTCCAGCGACAACAACGCCGCGAGCAGGGCCGCCACCCAGACCACACCCGGCGCCATGTTCGCCAGCAGCTTCGGCTCCGGCCCCACCCCGAGCGGAAACAGGGTCACCACCATGACGAAGAACAGCAGCGGGTTGGCCATCTCCGAGCGCCGTCTAAAGGCGATGGTCAAGTCCCGCCGGGCAAGGGCAACGAAGGCGCGTCCCCAGCTCATGCGTTCACGCCGACAGGTCCAGCCGCAGGACGTCGGCGGCGCCGAGATCGACGTCGTGGTGCGAGGTCACGGCCAGCATCCCGCCCTCGGCAATGTGTTCGGCCATCAATTCCTCGACAAGTTTCACACCGTGGCGGTCCAGCGAGGTGAAGGGCTCGTCCAGCACCCAGAGTTCGGCCTTGCTCACCAACAGTCGCGCCAGCGCGAGGCGTCGGCGCTGCCCGGCGGAGAACTTGTTGGCCTGGACGTCCTCGAAGCCGGCCAGGCGCACGCGCTCCAGTGCGGCGGCGATGCTCATCCGGCCCGGCCGGCCCAGGGCGTCCGCCACCCGCAGGTTCTCCTCGGCGGTCAATTCGCGCTTGATCCCATCCATGTGGCCGACGTAGGCCATGTGGGTGTGGTAGTCGGAACCCAGCGAGAAGATGCACTCCCCGTCGTAGCGCAGCTCGCCCGCGTCGGGCCGGCGGATACCGCAGATCATGCGCAGCAGCGTCGTCTTTCCCGTGCCGTTGCGGCCCTCGACCAGCAGGGCCCCGCCGGAGTCGACGGAAAAATCGAGCCCCGTGAACAGGACCCGATCGTCGCGGGTGCACTCCAGACCTTCACCCGCCAGGTTCACGCGAGCCTTGCCTCCTCCGTCCGCGACGGCCCGTTGGGGACGCGGTCTTGTTCGATGCGAATACGCGTAAGCCGCAGAGTTTGCACGTTGGCGTGCTTATCGTCATCCAGGCGGGTACGCCGCGAGGGCCAAGATTCTAACGAAAAAACTTCGAAAAAACCTACTTTCGGCCGCGCCGCCGGACAGCGGCGGGTTCGCCTCCGCACCGGCGGCGGCATAGAATTCGCGCCAACGCCCAAGCGCAGGATCGAATCGATGCACAGCCTTCCGCCCACCATCGTGCTGGCCAGCAACAACCCGGGCAAGGCCCGCGAGATCGGCCAACTGCTGGCCGGCCGTCGCGTCAGCGTCCGGCCACAGTCGGACTTCGGCGTGCCCGAGGCCGCGGAAACCGGTCTGACCTTCGTGGAGAACGCGCTCATCAAGGCGCGCAACGCCGCCCAGCACAGCGGGCTCGCCGCGATCGCGGACGATTCGGGCATCGAGGTGGACGCCCTGAACGGCGCCCCCGGCATCTACTCGGCCCGCTACGCCGGCGGCGACGGCGGCGACACCGCCAACAACGTCAAACTGCTCGAGGCGCTGCGAGGCGTGCCCGAGGTCGAACGCACGGCGCGGTTCCAGTGCCTGATCGTCTACCTGCGCCACGCCGACGATCCCACGCCGTTGATCTGCCAGGGCACCTGGGAAGGCCGTATTCTGCCCGCCCCGCAGGGCGCGAACGGCTTCGGCTACGACCCGGTGTTCTTCGTCCCCGGCGAGGGCTGCAGCGCCGCCGAACTGGACGCCGCGCGCAAGAATGCCCTGAGCCACCGCGGCCAGGCCCTGCGCGAGCTGCTGGCCGCCCTGACCCACTGAGCACAGGCGGCGGTCCGCGCACTTCGGCGATCACGCGCGCCGGGCCAGCGCGTTCGCGTACAGCTCGCCGTAGCGTCGCAGCATACCCTCCAGGCTGAAGCGTTCGCGGGCGCGGGCCCGCCCGGCCGCGCCGTGCCGCACGCCCAGGTTCGGGTCGTCGAGGTAGCCGCGCAGCGCGGTCGCCAGCGCGGCGGGGTCGCCCGGCGGCACCAGCCGGCCGGTCTCGCCGTCGATCACCAGCTCGGGGTTGCCGCCAACCGCGGTCGCGACCACCGGTAGGCCGCTGGCCATGGCCTCGAGCACGGTGTTGGAAATGCCCTCGGCCTGGGACGGCAAAACGAAGACGCTCATGACGCGCATCAGCGCCGGCACGTCGCCGCGGTCGCCCGGTAGCCAGCAGCGGTCCGCCAGGCCGGCCGCCCCGAGCTGAGCGGCGCACGCCTCGCGCAGCGGTCCGTCGCCGATCATGACCAGGCGCAGCCGGTCCGCGGCGCGCCCCACCGCGCCGACCAGCCGGGTGAAGGCCTGGGCCAGGTTGAGTTGGTCCTTTACGCCGTGCATGCGGCCTACCGTGCCGATGACCAGGTCGCCGGGGGCCGCGAAACCCGGCGGCAGGACGTCGGGGCGGCCGCCCCCCGGCGCGAAGCGCTCGGTGTCGACACCGTTGTAGATGCGGGTGATGCGCGCCGGCGGGATGCCAACCCGCTCCCAGCCGAGGTTGCGGCTGTGCACGATCGCCGGGCGAAGCCGGCGGAACAGGCGGTAGAGCCGCAACGATGCCCGCAGGTCGTGGCCCGGGCGCTTGTGGATGGCATAGACCGCCACGTCGGCGCGCGTTATGCGCGCGCGAAACTCGGTGTAGTCGGTCAGGCACACGATGGCATGGCGAAAGCGCTCGGGGGGCAGGCGGTTGACCAGGTTCACGACGCCGTTCTCCAGCCCGCCGACGCCGAGGCGGAAGATGACGTGCGCGATGAGCGGTCGCGGGTCGAACGCGGGACCGGCCGCCGCCGGGGCTTCGGGCGACGCCATGGCGTTATCTCAACCGATCGGACATGGGCGCGCAGTATGGCACAGCCACCCTGTCGCCTCAGACGTCGGCGTAGTGACCCTTGTCGCCGACCCAGCGCCGTACCAGGGCGTCGGCGACTGCCGGGTGCCGATCGATGAGCTCGTCCGCCGTGGCCTGGACGACCGGCACCAGGTCCTGGTCGCGCAGCAAGTCCGCGACCCGAAACTGCAGGTCGCCGGTCTGGCGGGTGCCCAGCACCTCGCCCGGCCCGCGCAGTTCGAGGTCCTTTTGGGCGATCACAAAACCGTCGCCGGTCTCGCGCAGCACGGCCAGGCGTTCGCGCGCCTGCTGGCCGAGCGGAGGGTGGTACATCAACACGCAGTGGCTCTGGACTTCGCCTCGACCGACTCGACCGCGCAGCTGGTGCAGCTGCGCCAGCCCCAGGCGTTCCGGGTTCTCGATGATCATCAGACTGGCGTTCGGCACGTCGACGCCGACCTCGATCACCGTGGTGGCCACCAGCAGGTCGAGCTCGCCCGCCTTGAAGGCGGCCATCACGCGCTCCTTTTCGTCGGCCTTGACACGGCCGTGCACCAGGCCCACCCGTCGTCGCGGCAGGGCCTCCGCCAGCGCCGCCGCGGTATCCTCCGCGGCCTGGCACTGCAGCGCCTCGGACTCCTCGACCAGGGTACACACCCAGTACGCCTGGCGCCCCTCGGCACAGGCCCGGTCGACGCGTGCCACCACCTCGTCGCGGCGGGCATCGGAGATCACCACCGTGGTCACCGGCGAGCGCCCCGGCGGCAGCTCGTCGATCACCGACAGATCGAGGTCGGCGTAAGCCGTCATGGCCAGGCTGCGCGGGATGGGGGTCGCCGTCATGATCAACTGGTGGGGCACCCGGTCGGCTACCCGTCCCTTCTCGCGCAGGGCAAGACGCTGGTGCACGCCGAAACGATGCTGCTCGTCGATCACGACCAGGCCGAGGTCGGCGAAGCTAACATCTTCCTGGAACAGCGCGTGGGTTCCCACCGCCACCGGTGCGATGCCCGCGCCGATGTCGGCCAGCGCCGCCTCGCGCGCCCTGCCCTTGAGGCGTCCCGTAACCCAGGCGACCCGCAGGCCGAGCGGCGACATCCACCGCAGAAAATTGCGGAAGTGCTGTTCGGCCAACAGTTCGGTCGGCGCCATGACCGCCACCTGCTGTCCGGCCTCGACGGCCTGCAGGGCAGCGAGCGCCGCCACCACGGTCTTGCCTGAACCCACGTCGCCCTGCACCAGGCGCGACATCGGCTCGGGGCGTTCGAGGTCCCGGGAAATCTCGCCCAGCACCCGGTCCTGGGCGGCCGTCAGGGCGAATCCCAGCGCGGCCCGCAAGCTCGCGCGCAAGCGTCCGTCGCCGCACAACCGTGGCGCGCCCGGCCGTCGTCGCTGGCGGCGCAACTGGCGCAGGCTGACTTGGTGCGCCAACAGTTCCTCGAAGGCCAGCCGGCGCTGCGCCGGGTGGCGCCCCTCGGCGAGCTGGTCGAGCGAGACGTCGGGCGGGGGGCGGTGCAACAGGCGCACCGCGGCTGCCAAGGCCGGCATGTGCCGTGCCCGCAGCCATGCGGCGGGCAGCAGCTCGGCGAGCCCCGCACGCCCCTCGGCGAGCAGCCGCAGCGCCTGCTCGGTGAGGTCACGCCAGGTCAGCTGGTGCATGCCCTCGGTGGTCGGGTAGACCGGCGTCAGCGCCTCTTCGACCGCCGCGCCCCCATCCTCCGCGATGCGGCCATATTCCGGGTGCACGAGCTCGTAGCTGGCGGGCCCGTTGCGGACCTCGCCGAAGCAGCGCAGATGCACGCCGCGGGTCAGCGCCGCCCGCTGCGCGGCCGAGAAATGGAAAAAGCGCAGCAGTATCGCACCGCTGCCGTCGGCAATCCGCACCAGCAGGGAACGGCGCCGCCCGAGTCGCAAGTGCGGTCCTGGTAGCGGATCGGGAAGTGGAACAACAGATCCTGGACCGAGCGGATGCCGAGCCGCTCCAGCCGCTCGACCGCCTTTGGGCCGACTCCCTTGAGGACTTCGACCGGGACCGGCTGCTGCGCCTCAGCGGCCATCCGGCCCGCCGAGTTGGTGGCGTCGGGTCGAGCGCATGTTGGTGCGAATCATGTCCCTCGGAGACGAATCGGCAAGAATGACACAGCGGGCACCGGGCGCAACAGCACCACCCGCCGCCAGCCGGCCCGGGGCCGATGGCGTGGTCCTTGTTCAGCCCAAGCGCGCGCGCAGCAGGTCCGTCACCGCCAGCGCCGCCCGGCGCGCGTCGAACGCCCCGCCCGCTATGCCGACCACGTGCAGAACCTGCGGCAGTTCGCCCAGGGCGTCGGCGAGCGCCAGTACCTCGGCCACACCCAGGGCGTGGCAGGACAGGCGGTCGTCGACCAGGCTCAGTTCACGCCGATCGAGCAGGCGCACGGTCCCCGGAGGCCCGCCGCCGCGCATGGCGTCCAACACTACGGCATGCCCGGCTCCACAGAGCAGCGGTAGCAGATCGGTGCCCGGCCGATCGATCCGCGCGCGCCGAACCACGCAGCCGGCGGGCGCGAAGGCACGATCGTCCAAGTGCTCGAGCACCTGCCAGGCCGCGGCGTCCTCGCCCTGCGCCGTGCCTACGGCGACGATCACCAGGTCGGCCGGGACACCGGTTCCACCCGTGTCGCGGCGGCGCGGGGGGCACGCGGTTCGGGGAAAACCGGCCGGCGGAAACATCATCCCGTGTTCACAGCCGGCGCGTGCGCAGCTTGAGGAAGTGCGTCGCGCACGAGATGCAGGGGTCGTAGTTGCGGATTACGGTCTCGGCGTGCAGGCGCAGCGCCTGCTCGTCGTGGTCGAGA
>JARRQB010000156.1:7665-9188 GCA_037382265.1 Gammaproteobacteria bacterium
CCGAAGGCGGCGAGGGAAACGCGCAGATCGGCCTCGCAGCGCGCCTGGTTCTGACTGGTGGGCGGTACGATGTGCGCCTCGGCAACCCGCCCGCGCTCGTCCAGCGCGTAGCGGTGCCAGAGCAGGCCGCGCGGCGCCTCGGTGGCGGCCGCTGCGGCGCCGGCTATCGGCTGCCAGCCGGCTGCGACGGCACGGGGCTTGCGGTAGCCGGTGAGCAGGCGCTGCGCCTCCAGCAGCGCTGCCAGGATCTCCACCGCGCGCGCCACCACGCTGTGGAACATGTTGCGCGAGGGCCAGGCCACGCCGGTGCGGGCAAGTGCCGCCGCCGCCCGCTCGGGCAGGTGCGTGTGGTTCAGGTTGAGGCGGGCCAGCGGCCCGACCAAGTAGGGCCGGCCGTTCAACAGCGCGTGCAGCGCGGTTGAGTGGGGCACCTGAGACTCCACGAAGTGCCGGTCCCAGGCGGCGTCGCTGCAACACAGGCCGTCGTCGGAGCAGATGTCGCCGGTGTCGACGGCATAGTGGTCGGCGCTACTCAGCGCCACGCTGGTGAAGTCCTGGCGGTCTTCGGGCAGCGGCAGGGCGGCCACCCAGTCGATCAGTGCCTCGGCCTCGGCAACCGCTTCGGCCAGGCGCGGCAGGAAGGGGGCGACTGCCGAGGCCTCGGGCGCGCAATGAAAGCCGCCGACACGCACTCCCACGGGGTGCACCGAACGCCCACCGAACAGGGCGATCAGGTCGTTGCCCAACCCCTGCAGGCGCAGACCTCGCCGCACGGCGTCGGGAAACCGCCGGGCGAGGCCGAGCACACTGTCTGTGCCGCAGAAGTCGGGCGCTGCGAGCAGGTGCACGTGCAGGGCGTGGCTCTGCAGCCACTCGCCGCAGTAGAGCACCCTCCGCATCGCCCGCACCCAGGGCCCCGGGTCGACCCCCAGGATGCGCTCGAAGGCGCGCACCGCAGTCAGCTGGTAGGCAACCGGACAGATGCCGCAGATCCGCGCCACCATGTCGACGACCTCGTCGCAGCCGTGACCCAGGACCAACTGCTCGAAGTAGCGCGGCGGTTCGAATAGGCGCAGCCGCACGGTGCTCACCCGCCCGGCTTCGATGTCCAGGTCGAGGGCGCCCTCGCCCTCCACCCGGGCGAGCACCGGCACGCGAATGCGGGCGTCAGCGGTCACGACAGATCTCCCCGGAAGCTGCGGCCAACGCCTCGCCGAGGACGGCGCGCGCGGCGACCGAATAGGCCTCGACACCGCTGTGCAGGTAGCGAAAGCGCCGCGCCGCGTCCTCGGCCGGCAACCCGAGCGTCCGGAAGCGCGCGGCCAACGCCACCGGGTTCAGTTGCCCTGGCGGGCCGTAGCACGCGTAGCAGGCCCGACCGAAGGCGGGACAAAGTGCCCCGCAACCGGCGCGGGTCACCGGCCCCATGCAGGGTTCGCCGCGTGTCACCAGGACGCAGCTGACGCCTCGGCGCTTGCATTCCTGGCACAGCGGCTCGCACTGTGCCGCCGGCCTGACGCCAG
>JARRQB010000157.1:0-4438 GCA_037382265.1 Gammaproteobacteria bacterium
CCCGGCGCACGCAGCCGCGGCCGGCGCCGATACCGTCCAGGCGAACGGCGAGCTCGCCGTGACCGTGGCGATCGCGAAGAAGATCGGCACCAACGGAGTAACCGTCGCCGACGCCGTGCTGGAGCGGGTGGACTCGCTCAAGGGCCGGCTCATACCCGAGCAGGTCCGGGTCGCGGTAACCCGCAACTACGGCGCGACCGCGCAGGAGAAGGTCAACGAACTGCTGTTCAAGCTGGTCGTGGCGACCGGCATCGTGACTCTGCTGGTGTGGTGGGCGCTTGGCTTCAAGCCGGCCGTGGTGGTCACGCTGGTCATTCCCGTGGTGCTGCTGATGACCGTGTTCGCCGCTTTCGTGATGGGCTTCACGATCGACCGGGTGTCGCTGTTCGCGTTGATATTCGCCATCGGCATTCTGGTCGACGATGCCATCGTGGTGGTCGAGAACATCTACCGTCGCTGGCTCATCAAGGGCGCTACCGACACGGCCACGGCGATCGACGCGGTGCGCGAGGTCGGCAACCCGACGATTATCGCCACCTTCACCGTGGTCGCGGCGCTGCTGCCGATGGCCTTCGTGAGCGGGCTGATGGGACCCTACATGGCACCGATTCCCATCCTCGGCTCGGTTGCGATGCTGATCTCGCTGTTCGCCGCCTTCGCCTTCACCTCCTACCTGGCGATGCGCATCAAGCCCTCGCTCAAGGCCCTGGAGAAAGCGGAGAAAAAAGAGCACGCATCGAACGAGAAGCTCGACCGTCTGTTTCGCCGGGTCATCCCGCCGCTGCTGGAGAACCGCGCCAAGGGCTATGGCTTCCTGATCGGGCTGGTGGTCGTCTTCTTCGCCGTGATCGCCATGTTCTACACCACGGCCGTGACGGTGAAGATGCTGCCGTTCGACAACAAGGCGGAGTTTGCCGTCGTGGTCGACATGCCGGAGGGCACTGCGCTGTCGACCACCGCCAACCTGACCCGGGAGCTCGCCGAGGCCTTGCGCGAGATCCCGGAAGTCACCGCTCTGCAGACCTATGCGGGCACCGCGCGGCCGTTCGACTTCAACGGCATGGTGCGCCACTACTATCTGCGCGAGCACCCCTGGCAGGGCGAGATCCAGGTCCAACTGCTGCACAAGAGCAAGCGCGACCTGACCAGCCACGACCTCGCCGAGATCGCCCGCGCCAGGCTGACGCCGATCGCAGACCAGTACGGGGCGCGCATTACGGTCGCGGAGATGCCGCCCGGCCCGCCGGTGCTGCAGGCCGTGGTTGCCGAGATCTACGGGCCAGACGACGACACCCGCCGCCAGGTCGCGGGCGAGCTGACGCGGATCTTCGAATCGATCGACGGTCTGGCCGACGTGGACTCTTACATGAACGAGCCCTACGAGGCCTGGCGCTTCGAGATCAATACCCAGAAGGCCTCGGTACGCGGCATTTCCACCCGCACGGTGATCGAGACCCTGAAGGGGGCGATGGGCGGATACCGAATCACCGACGTACGCGAGGGATCCGCGCTCGAGGCGACCTGGATCGTCATGCAAGCGCCGCTCGGCCTGCGCGCCTACCCGCAGACGCTCGCCGACTTGCCGGTACCCGGTCCGCAGGGCGCCACGGTGCCGCTCGCCGAACTCGGCAACTTCCGCAAGGTCGCCGAGGACCCGATGATCTGGCACAAGGACCTGCGGCCGCTGGAATACGTGGTGGGTGATGCGGTCGGGCGCCTCGGCGCGCCCATCTACCCGATGCTGGCGGTCGACCGAAAGCTCCAGAACTACACGACGCCGGACGGCGTCACCATGAGCGGCACCATGACCGGGCCGCCTCCGGCCGACGGGCGCTCGGGCTTCGAGTGGGCGGGCGAGTGGACCGTCACCTACGAGACCTTCCGCGACATGGGCGCCGCCTTCGGCGTCGCGCTGGTGCTGATCTACATGCTGGTGGTGGGAATGTTCCGCAATTTCACCCTGCCGGCGATCATCATGGCGCCCATCCCGCTGACCCTGCTCGGCATCATCCCCGGCCATTGGCTGGTGGGCCTGGCGACCGGCACCAACGCCTACTTCACCGCCACGTCCATGATCGGCTTCATTGCCCTGGCCGGTATCATCGTGCGCAACTCGATCCTGCTCGTGGACTTCGCGATCGAGGAGGTGCGCCGGGGCATCGAAATCAAGGAAGCAGTGCTGCGCGCGTGCAAAGCACGCACGCGGCCGATCATGATCACCGCCTTCGCGCTGATCGGCGGCGCCAGCGTGATCCTCACCGACCCGATCTTCCAGGGCATGGCGATCTCGCTGATCTTCGGCGTGTTCGTCTCGACGGTGCTCACGCTCGTCGTGATACCGCTCGGCTGCGTCAGCGCGGGGAAAAGCCTGCAACAGGTCGCCGCCGCACGCAATGCCGATGCGGCGACGACGGCCTAGTCCGGCGAAGCAACGGATTTCTGAGCCGGGTCATTGCAGGTCCGCGGGGCTGCGCCATACTTCGGCCTGAACCAGCAACCGGGCGGCCTGGGCCGGCGGGTGCATTCGCGAAAACCTCTAGGGGGGAGAAACATGTCCAGCGACACCACCGACGTCATCGTCGATGCCGCAACCATCAAGAGCTCGCCGATCGGCCAGGAACTCAGCGACGACCAGTGTGCGGCCCTGTCGCGGGTCGCTTCGGCGCACGGTCTGGAAAGCGGCATGTTCCTGATCGAGGAAGGACACCAAGACGATGCCCTCTACATCATCACCAAGGGCTCCCTGGAAGTGGTCAAGCCCGCCGCTGGCGGTGACTGGGTGACGCTGCACGTCCTGCGCGCCGGCGACATGGCGGGGGCGCTCGGCTTCGTCGATGGCGTGGAGCACAGCGCCGCGATCCGCGCGCTGAGCAATTCCGAGGTCTTCAGCCTCTCCCGCCAGGAACTCGAGGCGCTGCTCGCTACCGACCCCGACCTGGTCTACAAGGTGATGCGCGCCATCGTCCGCACGGTGCACGCGATACTGCGGCGGATGAACATGCAGTTCGTGGAGATGAACAACTACATCACGCACCAGCACGGCAGGTATTAGCCGTGCCGTGCGGCGGCGCAGCCACACCGGCTCCTCGTTCCCAGATCCTGGCGCCGCGAACCTGGCCTTATTGGAAGTCGCGGCTGCGCGCGTCCAAGCCTTCCAGCAACGCCGAGTGATCCTCCAACCGGCGGCACAGCAGGTGCTGCACGCCGTCGGCGCGCTGGATCTCGGCGTCGGCGGCCAACAGTTGCGCACCCAGCAAAACCTTGCGCTGACGCTCGGCAAGATCGGCCCAGACGATGAGATTGACGCTGCCGGTTTCGTCTTCCAGGGTGACGAACACGGCGCGGCCGTTGCCCGGGCGCTGCCGAATCAATACCAGACCGGCCACGCGCACGCGCTCGCCCGCAGTGCGTAACGCCACCTCCGCCGCGCTGAGACAGCGCCGGCGACTCAATTCACCGCGGATCAGGGCGAGCGGGTGCTCGCGCAGCGTCAGACCGAGGTGCGCATAGTCGCTCACCACCTCTTGTCCGGCGCTCGGCAACGGCAACGCCGGCTGCCGCTCCGCGAAGCGCGCCGCAACGCCCATCGTCAACACCTCCTCCACCCCGGCGACGTCCCAGTAGGCGCGGTGCCGGTTGCCGGCAAGCGAGGCCAGCGCATCCGCCGCCGCCAGCACCTTGAGGTCGCCCCGGCCCAGCCGCGCGCGGCGCGCCAGGTCGTCGACGTCGTCGAAGGGCCGCTCGGCGCGTGCGGCGACGATGCGTTCCGCCGCCGCCCGGGAGAGACCGCGAACCAGTCTGAAACCGAGACGGAGGGTCGGGGATCCGCCAACGGCAGAGCCTGCCGCTACAGTGCATCCCCAGTCGCTGTCCAACACGTCCACTGCTCCGACCTCCACCCCGTGTTCGCGGGCGTCACGCACGAGCTGCGCGGGGGCGTAGAAGCCCATGGGCTGGCTGTTGAGCAGCGCGGCGCAAAAGGCCGCCGGGTGGTGGTGCTTGAGCCAGGCAGAAACGTAGACCAGCAGAGCGAAGCTCGCGGCATGGGACTCGGGGAAGCCGTATTCGCCGAAACCGAGGATCTGGCGATAGATGCGTTCGGCAAACGCCAGGGTATAACCGCGCTCGTGCATACCGGCGAGCAGTCTCGCGCGGTAGGGCTCGATGCCGCCGCGCCGCCGCCACGCTGCCATGGCGCGGCGCAGCCGGTCGGCCTCGCCCGGCGTGAAGCCTGCCGCGACCGTCGCAAGCTTGATGACCTGCTCCTGGAACAGCGGGATACCCAGCGTGCGCTCGAGCACCTCGCGCACTGCCTCCGACGGGTAGGTGACCGGCTCCAAGCCCTGTCGGCGCCGCAGATAGGGGTGCACCATGTCGCCCTGGATAGGCCCCGGCCGCACGATTGCCACCTCGATGACCAGATCGTAGAAGCACGCCG
>JARRQB010000157.1:4457-5766 GCA_037382265.1 Gammaproteobacteria bacterium
TAGGCCCCGGCCGCACGATGGCCACCTCGATGACCAGATCGTAGAAGCACGCCGGGCGCAGGCGCGGCAACATCGACATCTGCGCCCGCGACTCGATCTGAAACACGCCGACGGTGTCGGCGGCCTGGATCATAGCGTACACGTCGGGGTCTTCGGCAGGGATATCGGCAGGGCCTAGGGGGGCAGTGCCAACGCCAGACGGGGGCGCATCGCTTGCCTGCGAGGGGGTGGCTGCGAAGTTGTTGAAGGATGGCACTTCGCCAGCTGGAGCGTCCTCGGCCCTCGGCCCTAGGCCCTCGGCCCTGCCGTTAGAGCCCTCGGCCCCGACAAAGTCCAACGCCTTCCTGATCGCCGAGAGCATCCCCAGCGCGAGGATATCGACCTTGAGCAGCCCCAGCGTCTCCAGGTCGTCCTTGTCCCACTGGATGACGGTGCGCTCGGGCATAGCGGCATTTTCCACGGGCACCAGCGAGGGCAGGTGATCGCGGGCGATCACGAAGCCGCCGACGTGCTGGGAGAGGTGGCGCGGGAAGCCCATCAGCGACTGCACCAGGTGCAGCAGTTGCCGCACCTTGAGGTTGTCCGCGTCGAAACCCTGCTGGGCGATGCGCTGCGCAAACCCTTCCGGCTTGTCCCACCAGGCGGTGTTGCGGTAGGTGATCAGGGTCGCCGCCAGTGCCGCCCGTTCGCGGCCGTACTTGCGGTAGATGTACTGGATGACCTCCTCGCGCCGCTCGTGTTCGAAATCGACGTCGATGTCCGGCGGCTCGCCGCGCTCGCGCGAGATAAAGCGCTCGAACAGCAGGTTCATGCGCGCCGGGTCGACCTCGGTGATGCCCAGGCAGTAACACACCGCGGAGTTGGCGGCAGACCCCCTGCCCTGGCACAGAATGTCTTGCGCGCGAGCGAAGCGGACGATGTCCCACACCGTCAGAAAATAGGGCTCGTAGGCGAGTTCGGCGATCAGCCCCAGTTCGTGTTCGATCTGCCCTCGCACCTGCGGCGGGCAGCCCGCCGGCCAGCGCCGCGCCATGCCCGCCAGGGTGAGATGCCGCAGGTAGGCACGCGGCGTGGTGCCCGCGGGAGTCGCGTCGTTCGGGTAGGCGTAGCACAGTTCGGTCAGTGAGAAGCGGCAGCGCTCGGCGACCCGGACCGTCTCGGCCAGCAGCTCCGGCGGGTAGAGCCCGGCCAGATCGCGGCGCCCCCGCAGATGACGCTCACCGTTCGGGTACAGTTCCCCGCACAGTTCGTCGAGCCGACGGTTGTGTCGGATGGCGGTCAGCAGATCCTGCAGCGGGCGCCGGCCGCG
>JARRQB010000158.1:0-8369 GCA_037382265.1 Gammaproteobacteria bacterium
CCGCGACCTTCTGCTCAGCATCGCCGAGGACGGGCGCTACCTTTCGTTCGTGCTCAGCACCGCCCTGTGGGCATTCAGCATCTGGCTGTGGGCGCGGGTGCTGCTGGACATCCGCTTCCCCGACCCGCCCTCCGACCGCGAGGCCTACAACTTTTGGCGCCGCCACCTCCCCAGGGCGCTGGGCGCCGCCGCCTTCGCCGCTGTCGCCGTGGCCGCGCTGCGCACCACGGCGGTCACGCTCACCCTCGCCTGGCTGAACGCCGGGGCGGGCATCGTCTTTTGGCTCTGCCTCGGCTACCGCCGTCGGCTCGCCAAGGCCATCGCCCGCCGGCTCTCGCCGGCCGATCCTGCGGCGCACTGGCTTTGGGTCGAATCCATCGCCCCGGGCGATACGCCGCCGTTTGCTGACCTGCGCCAAGCGCTGCGCGGCGTGCGCGGCAAACTCGCCGTGGTCGCCATGAGCGCGGGCCTGGCGCTGTTCGCCGCCGGCTGGGCCGCCCCGGTGGCGCTGGGCAGTCTGCTGGGCGCCTTGCTGCTGCTCATGCTGTGCGGCGCAACCTGGCTGCCGTTCGGTACCCTGCTGACCTATTTCGGCACCCGGCGCGGCCTGCCGGTGTTGAGCATCCTGTTCGTGCTGGCACTGCTGTTCAGCAACTGGAACGACAACCACGAGATTCCGGCGGTAGCGGCGGCACCCCTGCCCGCCGCACGGCCGAGCGTCGACGAAGCGCTGGACGCCTGGCGCCGGGCCAACTGCCGCGGCGAGCACTGCCCGCCGATGGTGCTGATCGCCACGGCCGGCGGAGGTAGCCGTGCCGCCTATTGGACGGGCAGCCTGCTCGGCCGCCTGCAAGATCGGATTCCCGCCTTCGACGAGTCCCTGTTCGCCGTCAGCGGCGTGTCCGGCGGCGCACTCGGCGCGGCCGTGTACCGCGCCCTGCTGGGGCCCGGAGTCCGACCGCCGACCGCCTGTGCGGGCGCCATGGAGGACTGCACCCAGGCTGTTTTAGGGCGCGACTTTCTCGGACCGGTGGCCGCCCGCCTACTGCACACGGATCTGCTGCAGCGCTTTCTGCCGTGGCCGCTGCTGCCGGACCGGGGCGCCGCACTCGAGGCCGCCTGGCGACAGGCACTGCGCGAAGTGAGCGGCACCGAGCGCTCGCTCTCCACCGCCCTGGGCGACCTGAACCCGCCCGCCGGCCGCAGCTGGCCGGCGCTGTTTCTGAACGCCACCTGGGTAGACAACGGCCGCCGTCTGGTCGCCAGCAATCTGCGCTTCGATCACCAGTCCGGGGTGCCGGATGCCCCGTTCGAGCGCGCCAACGACCAGCTCGCCGTACTCGGCTACGATCCTGGGCTCGCCGCGGCGGCGCACAACAGCGCCCGTTTCCCGTTGATCAGCCCCCCCGGCATGTGGCGCGACGGCGACGGCCGGGTAGCCGGTCGCCTGCAGGACGGCGGACTGTTCGAGAACTACGGTGCCGAGACCGCGTTGGAACTGCTGGAAGCGGTCTGCGACCGCTTCACCTGCGCCCGCGACGAGCTGAGCTTTCCCTCCGTCGAGCGGCCGCGCCTGACCCCCATCGTGGTGCTGATCAGCAGCGACCCGGCCCTGCCGGCCAACCTTGCGGAAAGTCCACGCCACCCGCCCGCCGGCTTCGCCTACGAACTGCGCTCGACCTTGCACAGCTTCGCCAACACCCGCGTCGGGCGCGGCGCCGAGGCGGCAGTGCGACTCGCCGAGCGGGTGCGGCCGCTCGGTCACTTCATCGAGTTTCGGATGTGTCGCCCGACCGACGACGGCGAGACGCCGCCACTGGGCTGGGCGCTGTCCACCGCGGCGCAGCGAACCATTCGCGGTTATCTCGGCGCGACCGCCTGCCCCGGCAACGCGGCGGCCATGATCGACCTCGAACGCTGGTTGCGCAGCGGCGCCTGAAGGGCCGGGCTAGCTCGACTGGGCCTGTGCCTGCTGCGCCGCCTCCTCCACCGGCGGGAAGTAGACCGAGGCGATGCGGGCGTGCACCCCGGTGAGGCCCACCTGCAGTTCGTCGATGAAGCTGTGCAGCTCGGAATGACTCAGCTGCTCGACCTTGGTGCGCGCGACCTTGCGGGCGAGCGACCGCAATGCCCGCGGCGCGTCGCGGTCATGCTCCAGCGCCCCCAGGGCCTCCTCGACCACGTCCAGGCAGTGCAGCACCGAGCGCGGAAAGTCATGGTCCAGAAACAGAAAGCGCAGCACCTCGGACCTGCGCACCTGCACTTGCATCTTGCGTCGGTACATGTGGTACGCGGACAGCGATTTCAGCACGCTCATCCACTGAATGGTCTCGAAGGGCCGCAGCTCGCTGGTCTCCTCCGGCAGCAGATTTTCGGTGCGCACGTCAACGATGCGGGTGGTCATGTCGGCCCGCTCCAGGTTGCGTCCGACACGCAGGAACTGATAGCCGGCGTCGCGCAGCATGGTGGTGGCGAGCATGCCGTAGAGCATGTGCGAGGCGTCGATGATGCGCTTGAGATAGGGGTGGCGACCCTTCTTGGTCAGCCCCGCCTGCACGTTCTCGCGCGCGAACAGTACCAGCTCGGTGAGCTGCTCCCAGGCCATGCTGGGTACGATGTCGCGCACCGTGCGACAGTTCTCGCGCGCCATCAGCAGGGAGTTGAGGATCGAGGAGGGGCTGTCGGGATCACCCAGCAGAAACTTCACCACCGCGCGCTCGTCGTAATCCTTGTGGCGCGCCTTGAAGGCCGGGCCGGAACCGGTTATGGCGATCAGCGGCTCCCAGCCGGGGGCGATGCCGCGCGGCAGGTCGAGCAACAGGAAGGCGTTGACCGACACCAACCGGGCGGTGTTCTCGGCGCGTTCGATGTAGCGCGCCATCCAGTAGACGTTCTCGGCAACCCGCGAAAGCATCTTGCGCCCTCAGTCCGCCACGATCCAGGTGTCCTTGCTGCCGCCGCCCTGCGAGGAATTGACCACCAGCGATCCCTTGCGCAGCGCCACCCGGGTCAGGCCGCCCGTGGTGACGTGGGTCACCTTGCCGCTCAGGATGAACGGCCGCAGGTCGACATGGCGCGGTTGCAGTCCGGTCCCGACCACCGTAGGCACGGTCGAGATCGCCAGCGTGGGCTGGGCGATGTAATTGCGCGGGTTGCGGCGGATCAGGTTGACGAAGGTCTCGCGCTCGGCTTTGGTGCTCATCGGGCCCATCAGCATACCGTAACCGCCCGACTCGTTGGCCGGTTTGACCACCATCTCCTCGAGGTGGGCGAGCACGTATTCGCGCTCTTCCTTGTACATGCAGCGCCAGGTCGGGACGTTCGGGATACCCGGTTCCTCGCCCAGGTAGTACCGGATGATGTCGGGGACGAAGGCGTAGACCACCTTGTCGTCCGCCACGCCGGCCCCCGGCGCGTTGGCCAGGCCGACGTTGCCGGCGCGCCAGGCGCGCAGCAGACCGCGCACCCCGAGCATGGAATCGGGGCGGAACGCCTCGGGGTCTATGAACTCGTCGTCGATGCGGCGATAGATCACGTCCACGCGCTGCGGCCCGTAGATGGTCCGCATGTAGACGCAGTCGTCGTCATCCACGAACAGATCCCGACCCTCCACCAGTTCGGCGCCCATCTGGTGCGCGAGATAGGCATGCTCGAAGTAGGCGGAGTTGTAGATACCCGGCGTCATCACCACCATCTGGGGACGGCGGGTCTTGCGCGGCGACAGTGCCGCCAGGGTGTCGTAGAGCTGGTTGGGGTATTCGTCGACCGGTAGCGGGGCGTAGTCCTCGAACAGTTCGGGAAACACTCGCTTGGTTACCTGACGGTTTTCCAGCATGTAGGACACGCCAGAGGGCACGCGCAGGTTGTCCTCCAGCACGTACATGGTGCCGTCGGCGTCGCGTACCAGGTCAGAACCGCAGATATGCGCCCAGACGCCGTGCGGCGGGTTCACGCCGACGCACTGCGGGCGGAAGTTCTTGGACTCGGCAAGCACCTCGGCCGGGAACACGCCGTCGGCAACGATCTTCTGCTCGTGGTAGAGGTCGTCGATGAACAGGTTCAGGGCCCGTACACGCTGCTTCAGGCCGGCCTCGATGCGCTTCCATTCCGAGGCCGGAATGACGCGCGGTATGATGTCGAAGGGCCAGGTGCGGTCGATGGTGCCCTCCTCCTCCGAGTACACCGTGAAGGTGATGCCCATCTCCTTGATCGCCAGGTCCGCGGCCGCCTGACGCGCCTCCAAATCCTCCTCGGCCATCTTGCGCAGGTGGCCGACCAGATTGGTCACGAACCGCCGCCGCCTGCTGTGCCGGCACTGCCATCGGGCCCGGCGTATGCCCCATAGGATAGAACCTGGCGAGCCGTCTTGCCTCGGCCTCGTAGGCATTGACCGGCAGGGTCTCGTAGTTGCGTCCGCCCGGGTGCGCTACGTGATACGTGCAACCGCCGAGGGAGCGGCCGGACCAGGTGTCGACCAGATCGAACACCAGCGGCGCGTGCACCGGGATGGTCGGGTGCAGGCCCGACGGCGGGTTCCAGGCCTTATAGCGCACGCCGGCGACGAAGTCACCGCGGGCGCCGGTGTTGCGCAGCGGCAGCGGGCGGCCGTTGCAGGTCACCAGGTGACGCGAGTCGGTCAGACCGCGTGCCTTGACCTGCAGGCGCTCGACGGAGGAGTCGACGAACCGCGCCGTGCCCTGGGCGGTCACTTCCTCGCCGAGCACGTGCCAGGGTTCGATCGCGAAGCGCAGTTCGAGCTCGACGTCGTCGACGTTGACGGTGCCGTAACGCGGGAAGCGGAACTCGACGAAGGGGTCGAACCAGGCCGAGTCGAAGGCGTAGCCCCAACGCTGCAGGTCAGCGGCGACGTCGGCCACGTCGCGTGCGACATAGTGCGGCAACATGAAGCGGTCGTGTAACTCGGTGCCCCAGCGCACCGGCGCCTGCTCGTAGGGCTCGCGCCAGAAGCGCGCGATCAGGGCTCGCAGCAACAGCATCTGCACCAGGCTCATCCGCGGGTGCGGCGGCATCTCGAAACCGCGAAACTCCACCAGTCCCCGACGCCCGACCGGGGAGTCCGGCGAGTACAGCTTGTCGATGCAGAACTCGGCCCGGTGGGTGTTGCCGGTGACGTCCACCAGCAGGTTGCGCAGGATGCGGTCGACCAGCCAGGGTGCGGGCACTTCGCCGACGGGCAGGCGCTCGAGCGCAATCTGCAGTTCGTACAGGCTGTCATCGCGGGCCTCGTCGACGCGCGGCGCCTGCGACGTCGGGCCGATGAACAACCCCGAGAACAGGTAGGAGAGGCTCGGGTGGTTCTGCCAGTAGCGCAGCAAGCTGCCGAGCACCTGCGGCCGGCGCAGCACCGGACTGTCGGCCGGCGACGCACCCCCGATGGTGACATGGTTGCCGCCGCCGGTGCCGGAGTGACGGCCGTCGAGCATGAACTTCTCGGTGCCGAGCCGGGCGAGCCGCGCCTCTTCGTAGAGGATGTCGGTATTGCGCGCCATCTCGGCCCAGGACGACGCGGGGTGGATGTTCACCTCGATGACGCCCGGGTCCGGGGTGACCTGCAGGCGCTTCAGCCGCGGGTCCTCCGGCGGTTCGTAACCCTCCAGCACCACGCTGAGGTCCGCGGCCCGACTCGCGGCCTCGACCGCGCCGATCAGTTCCAGCCAGTGCGCCAGATGGGTCAGGGGAGGCAGAAACACGTGCACGATGCCGTTGCGCGGCTCCACGCACAGCGCGGTGCGTACGAAGGCGTGCCCTGGGCGCCCCTCGAGGTCGGCAGGCGCCTGGACCAGCAGGCCGGCACGCTCGTCGGGCGGGCTCACCAGCGTCGCGTAACGGGCGTGCACCTCACCGAAGTCCTCCGGCAAGACCTCTTCCTGGGCGAACGGGTCGCGCGGCAGCAGCGTCTGGCGCTCGGCCTCCGGTTCCCACTCCAGGGCATCCAGCGGCAGCCGCAGGCCCATCGGCGAGTCGCCGGGCAGCAGGAACATTTGGCCTCGGCGGAACGACCAGGGGCTGCTGATCCAACCCTCGGCCTCGTAGTCCCAGCCGAGCGGCAGGGCGTAGCCGACCACCTCGCCCAGGCCGCGTTCGAAAAGCCGCCGCAGGCGAGCGCGCTCCAATGGATCCTTGAGCTTGCTGCCGAGCACGTCGACGTTCTCGGGCAGCGTGCCCTCCTTCCACAGGTAGTACAGGGCGTCCTCGTACCCCGCTCGGGCGTGCTCCGCCGCTACGCCCAACTGGTCGGCCAGGGCGTGCACGAAGGCCTCCGCCGCGCCGATGCCGGCCGCGCCCGCCTGGGTCGGATCGGCCAGCCGGGAGGGCTCCGCCCAAATCGGCCGGCCGTCGGCACGCCAGCAGCATGTCAGGGCCCAACGCGGCAGCGGCTCTCCCGGGTACCACTTGCCCTGACCGTGGTGCAGGACCCCTCCGGCGCCGAAGCGCCGCCACAACCGCCGCAACAGGTCCTCCGCGCGTTCGCGCTTGTGCGCCCCCAGCGCGGCGGTGTTCCACTCCGGGGCATCCATCTCGTCGATCGACACGAAGGTCGGCTCGCCGCCCATGGTCAGGCGCACGTCGCCCATCGCGAGTTCGGCGTCGACCGCGTCGCCGAGCGCCATGGCCGCGTCCCACTGTTCGTCCGCGTAGGGCTTGGTCACCCGCGGGTCCTCGTGGATGCGAGTCACCCGATTCTCGAACGCGAAGCTCACCTCGCACTTGTCCACCGCCCCCGTGACGGGTGCGGCACTCACCGGGTCCGGGGTACAGGCGAGCGGGATGTGGCCCTCGCCCGCGAACAGCCCAGAGGTCGGGTCGAGGCCCAGCCAACCGGCACCCGGGACGTAGACCTCGGCCCAGGCGTGCAGGTCGGTGAAGTCCTGCTCGGGCCCCGACGGGCCGTCGAGGGACTTGACGTCCGGCGCGAGCTGCACCAGATAACCGGAGACGAAGCGTGCGGCCAGCCCGAGATGGCGGAGCACCTGCACCAACAGCCAGCCGGAGTCGCGACACGAACCCTTGCCGAGACCCAGGGTCTCGTCGCAGCCCTGAACGCCGGGTTCCATGCGGATCACATACCCGATGTCCTGCTGCAGCCGCTGATTCAGGTCGACCAGGAAATCCACGATATGACGCGGCTCGCGCGCGACGGCGGCGACCCACTCGCGCAGCAGCGGGCCGTCTTCGACGATTTCGAAATAGGGCGTCAGCTCCTTCTCGAGCTGGGCCTGGTAGACAAACGGAAACTCCTCTGCATAGGGCTCTACGAAGAAGTCGAACGGATTGACGGTGACCATGTCGGCGACCATGTCGACCGTGATCTCGAGTCGGCGGGTCTTCTCGGGGAACACGAAACGCGCGGCGTAGTTGCCGAAGGGGTCCTGCTGCCAGTTCAGAAAGTGTTCTTTCGGCTGCACCGTGAGTGAATAGTGGTGCACCGGCGTGCGCACGTGCGGCGCAGGCCGCAGGCGGATGAGGTGCGGCGCCAGCGAGATCGGGCGGTCGAACCGATATTCGGTGCGGTGGTGGATGGCAACGCGGATCGACATGGGCAAGGGCTTCCCGAACTGGAATGACGGATTTTATCGGCAAAACACGTACCAAGTTCACTGCCCCCACGGATGCCGGGGCTTTTCCCCGGCGCCCATCGGGGCGATACTCGTCAGCAATCGTAGCCTAGTTACGGGGTCGCCAAATGACTTACTGTCTGGGACTCAGCCTCAACGAGGGTTTGGTGTTCGCGTCGGACTCGCGCACCAACGCCGGGGTGGACTACGTCACCACCTACAGCAAGATGCACGTGTTCACGCCGGCGGCCGACCGGCTGTTCGTGATCCTCTCGGCCGGCAACCTGGCCACCACCCAGGAAGTGATCAACCACATCCAGCGCGACCTCGATTACCCGAGCGGCGGGCCCAACCTGGCCAATGTCCGCTATCTGTTCGAGGCCGCCGAGTACATCGGCCAGATCAGCCTGGAGGTGCAGCGCGAGCACGGTGCGGCATTGTCCTCGACCGGAGTGAGCGGCGAGACGACGCTGATCCTCGGCGGCCAGATCGCCGGCCAGCCGCACGGTATGATCCTGATCTACCCGCAGGGCAACTACATCACCGCCTCGCCCGAGACGCCGTACCTGCAGATCGGCGAGAGCAAGTACGGCAAGCCGGCACTCGACCGCATCGTCCGGCCGACCCTGGCGCTGGAGGAAGGTGCACGCCTCGCCTTGGTGTCGCTGGACGGGACCACGCGCTCCAACATCACCGTCGGTCCGCCCTTCGAGGTGGCGATCTACCGCCGCGACACCCTGACCATGCAGCACCGCTGCCGCTTCGAAGATCGCGTCGAGTTCCTGCTCAAGG
>JARRQB010000159.1:0-6256 GCA_037382265.1 Gammaproteobacteria bacterium
ACGCAGCAGCTGCAGGGCGCAGCGCCCGGAATCGGCGGCGAGTCGGCTGCGGTGCACCAGCAGACCGGCGGGATTGTGCACCGCGACGTAGTCGGCGTCGCGGTACAGGACCTCGAGCGGCGCGGCGTCCGACGCCGCCGGCGGCGGGTTCAGCACGCGGGCGGGGCCCGGCCCGGCGCCACGGTCGATGGGGTAAGCTTGCAGTCGCCCGCCGCGCGGGCCGCAGCACGAGTCGTCGGCATGGTCATGACCCTGAGAGCCCGGATCTTCCTCTTTCTCGGCCTGTTTGCGCTGATCCCGCTGCTGTTGGCGGTGGCCATCAATCTTCCCCTGGTCCTCGATCGCGTCGAGCTGTTCTATCGCCACGCCTTTTTACAGGATCTGCGGGCGGATTTTCGCGACCTCGATCAGCACCTCGCCAGTCGTCACGAGATGGTGCGCCTGTTGGCCAAGCTGCCCGAGCCGGGCGTGGTCATCGGCGCCGTCGCCGAGGTGGACGAGGCGGCGATCGACGACGCGCGCGCGCGCTACACCGAGTGGATCAACCGTATCCTCAGCGAGCAGTTCGACATCATCCGCATCAGTTTTCTCGATCCTGCCGGCCAGCAGCGTTTCTGGCTCGAGCGCGACCCGGTCGACGGCACCTGGGAGCCGACCCTCGACCTGCCCGTGTCGCCGCCCGAGGACATCGTCGCGGCCGTGCTCGAGGCCAAGGGCCCGGCCGTACTCCCGACCCCGGTGCGCGTCGACCCCGGCGCGGCGCACCCCTCGCGCGTGCTGACGCTGCAACTGTTGAGCCCGATCGGCCCGAACGACGCGGGCGAGGCGGTGGGCGTGGTGGCGATGACCATCGACATCGGCGGGCTGGCGCGGCGCGACCCCGACGCGCTGTGGGTGCGCGACGACGGCAGTTACCTGCGGGCCCCCTATTTGCCGGAGCGAACCGGCAGCGCCTTCGACGACTTCCCCGGGCTGCGCGAGAAGTTCGCCGAGGGCAAGGTCGCTCTGTGGGAGGGCGGCGGCCGCCAGGCGGTCTGGGTGCCGCTGCTGCGCACCAGCGATGATCGCCCGCTGTGGGTGGCGCGTTACGTGAACCGCACCCCGTTGACCGAGTTTCAGAGTGCGATCATTCAGCGCGTGTTGGCGATCGTCCTGGTGCTGTTCCTGGCGACCCTGCTTGCCGCGCGCTGGGTGGCCGCGCGCGCCGAGGCCTTCGGGCGGCGCATGCTCGAGGGTATCAGCCGGAT
Organism: Gammaproteobacteria bacterium; assembly: GCA_037382265.1. Lineage (GTDB taxonomy): Bacteria > Pseudomonadota > Gammaproteobacteria > Chromatiales > Chromatiaceae > JARRQB01. Next base: position 1,248 of record JARRQB010000159.1, read on the forward strand.
GCTGCAACAAGACGAGCCCGTGGCGTTCCAGTGGCGCGGCGCGCGCGAGCTGGAGCAGCTCGGCGAGAGCCTGACGCGGCTGTCCGAGGCGCACGCCCGCAACAGCCGCCACCTGCGCGCGCACGCCCGCGAGCTGGAGCAGTCCAACCGCTACAAGTCGGAGTTTCTCGCCAACGTCAGCCACGAACTGCGCACGCCGTTGAACTCGATCGTGCTGCTGTCCAAGCTGCTGGCGGCGGACGACGCCGGCCCGGCCGATGAGGCGCGCCAGCGTGCGCGCGTGATCCACGAGGCCAGCAGGGATCTGCGGGCGCTGATCGACAACATCCTCGACCTCTCGCGTATCGAGTCGGGCAAGCTGGCGCTGCGGGTCCAGCAGGTGGAGCTGCGGCCGCTGCTCGGCGACCTGGTCGATCTGCTGCAGCCGCAGTTCGAGGAGCGCGGCCTCTACCTCCATCTCGAGGTTGCGCCAGCGGCGCCGGCGCGCGTGCGTACCGACCCGGACAAGGTCGGCCAGGTGTTGAAGAACTTTCTCGCGAACGCGGTCAAGTTCACCGAACGCGGCGGCGTGCGCCTGTGTCTGGAGCCCGCCGCGGCGCCCTACGCCGTACGCCTGACGGTGATCGATTCGGGCATCGGCATTCGGGCCGACCAGCACGAGACCATCTTCGAGGCCTTCAAGCAGGCCGACGGCTCGACCAGTCGGCGCTACGGCGGCACCGGATTGGGGCTGACCATCAGCCGGGAGCTCGCCGAGCTGATCGGCGGCGAGATCGAACTGCGCAGCGCGCCGGGCGCGGGCTCGGCCTTCGCCCTAGATCGAACTGCGCAGCGCGCCGGGCGCGGGCGCGGCCATCGCCCTGCTGCTGCCCGACGATTGCCCCGGTGGGCCGGGCGCGGAGGGGGCGGTACGGGCGGTCGGTCGGGTGGAGGTGCCGCCGGCTCCCGAGCCCGAGCCCGAAGCCCCGCTCACGGACTTCCAGCGTCAGCGGGTACTGATCGTCGACGCGGACGTGCGCCGGCTGCTCGAGCTCACGCCGCGGCTCGAGTCCTGGGGCCTCGAGGTGGTAGCGGCCGGCGACGCCGAGGAGGCCCTGGAAACCCTGGACGACGAGGAGGTGGCGCTGGTGCTGGCAGCCCCCGAGATGTCCGCCCAGGAGCCCTATGCTACGATCCGGCGTATGCGCCAGGACCCCAGAATGTCGCAGCTTCCGGTCGTCGCCCTACTCGACGTGGACACCGAGGAGGCGCGCGGCGCGGCGCGCCGGCAGGGCGCGGACGAGTTGGTCGCGCTGCCGCCGGACTGGCTCGCGCTGCACGAGGCGTTGCGGCGTCGGCTTGGCGGGTCCGCGCCGCAATGAAGCGCTACGCCGGCTTCAAGCTGCTCATCGTCGACGACAACGAGCACAACCTGTTCACGCTGCGCACGCTGGTGCGCCAGCACACGGACGTGGAAATCCTCGAGGCGACCGGCGGTGAACGGGCCCTGCAGCTCGCGCTCGAACACCCCGACATCGACCTGATCATCCTCGACGTGCAGATGCCGGAGGTCGACGGCTTTCAGACCGCGCAGATGCTCAAGATTCGCAAGAAGACGCGCGACATCCCGATCATCTTCCTCACCGCCGCCTACAAGACCGAGGAGTTCCAGCAGAAGGGCTACGACGTCGGCGCGGTCGATTACCTGCTCAAGCCGATCGACGACAATCAGCTGCTCAACAAGATCAGCACCTATTTCCGGCTGATCGAGAAGGAGCGTGAGCTCAATCGCATCCTCGAGGAGAAGGTCGCCGAGCGCACCGCGGAGTTGCGCCAGGCCAAGCAGCACCTGGAGAAGATCATCCAGACCATGGGCGAGGCCCTGTTGGTGCTCGCGCCCGACGGGGTGATCCGCCAGGCCAATCCGGCGGCACTGGCGATGCTCGGCTACGACGCGGCCGAACTGGTCGGCATGCCGGTGGGCGACGTGTTCGAGGAGGAAGGCGAGGACCAGGCAGGCGCCTTCATGGGCACCTGGCTAGAGGCCATGATTCGCAGCGGGGCGTTGCGCGACATCGTAGCGGCGTTGATCTCCAAGGAGGGCAGGCGCATCCCCATTCTGTTCTCGCGCACCGCGTTCCAGGACGGCGACGGACGCGTGGAGGAGATCATCTGTATCGCCAAGGACATGTCTGGTTATCGAAAGGTGGCGGATGCAGGGGAACAACACGTGTCCCGCCACGCAAGGTAGGCGATATCGCCCGGTTCTAGGAGTCACGTATGACCGACGTCGAAGACCACATCATTCCGGATGACGAAGATCCGACCATGACCGCCAATGCGCTCAAGGCGATGGCCCATCCGCTGCGCTGGAAGATCCTCTGCACCCTGGGCGACCGCGAGCTGTCGGTCGGCGAGATCGTCGAGCAGACCGGGACTTCCCAGAGCAACATTTCGCAGCACCTGGAACAGCTGCGCAACAAGAACATCGTCACCTCCCGCAAGGAGGCGAACCGCATCTTCTACCGCATCCGCAACGGCAAGCTGCTGGAGCTGATCGGCACCATGCGCACCGTGCTCTGCCCGGCCAACCTCGACGACCGCCAGCCGCTGCCGCGCGACTGACCCGCCGGAGGGGCCATTCCCCGCCCGCCCGCGGGTCGCCCAGCCGGTTCGACGCATGTCCATCAAGGCCCTCTACACCCAAGCCGTCGAGCGCGACGGCGTGCTGGTCGATCAGGCGCAGTTGGCGGCGCTCGACCGCCTGGAGGATCTGCAGCAACGCCTGACCGCGACGGTCGAGGGGCGGCAGGGTTGGTTCCGGCGCAAGGCCCCGGTGGCGGCGCCGCAGCGCGGCGTCTACCTGTGGGGCGGGGTCGGCCGGGGCAAGACCTGGCTGATGGATCTGTTTTACCAGTCGTTGGCCATGTCGCAGAAGGAGCGCTTGCACTACCACAGGTTCATGCAACGCACCCATCGCGAGCTGGCCGCGTGCAGCGGGCGCAGCGACCCGCTGGTACACGTCGCCCGACAGCTGGCCCGGCGGGTTCGGGTGGTGTGTCTCGACGAGTTCGTGGTCACCGACATCGGCGACGCGGTGGTACTCGCACGCTGGCTGCAGGCGCTGTTCGCGGCGGGGGTGACGCTGGTCACCACCGCCAACGTACCCCCCGACCAGCTGTACCGGGACGGTATTCAGCGCGCGAGCTTCCTGCCCGCCATCGACCTGCTCGAGCGCCACACCGAGGTGTTGGAATTGCGCGGCGAGCGCGATTACCGGCGCCGCATCCTGGCCGACCGGGCGGTGTTCCACACGCCGCTGGGGCCGACGACCGAGGAGCGCCTGCACGCGGAGTTCATGGCCCTGGCCAAGGAGGCCCACGAGCGCGACGGCGAGCTCGAGGTCCTGGGCCGCCGCATACCGTTCCGCTACCGCGCCGGCGGCATGATCTGGTTCGACTTCGACGCCCTGTGCGGGCCTCCGCGCAGCCAGCTCGACTACATCGAGGTCGCGCGCTGCCACCACACGGTGATCATCTCGGACATCCCCCGCCTCGACGGCAGCAGCGACGACCGCACGCGCCGTTTCGTGTTTCTCATCGACGAGTTCTACGACCGTAACGTCAAGCTGGTCGTCAGCGCGGCGGCCGACCCGCAGCGCCTGTACTGCGGCGAGCGCCTCGCCTTCGAGTTCCGGCGCACCGCCAGCCGCCTGGCCGAGATGCGGACCGATACCTACCTCGCCCGGGCCCACCGGGGTTGAAGCGGCCGGCATCCGTGCGGTTCACTCGGGGGGAGCCCCCGGGTCGAACGCTCCACGGACCGTGCAATGAACCTTGAAATACCCATAGAAAGGCGTAATATAAGCAAACACTAATTTACTACATTGTGGGTAAATGCATGATCAGGAAGTCGTTTGTCGCGCTGCTGGCGCTGCTGGCCGGCGCGGCGACTACAGCGACTGCGACGGAACTTGCGACCACACCGGTCGAACGGGTCGAGGTGCCGCGGGTGTACCGGCTCGACGGGGTGGTCGAGGCCGTGAGCCAGTCCACCGTGTCGGCGCAGACGTCCGGCCAGGTTGCGGAGGTCCTGTTCGACGTCGAGGATTACGTCGACAAGGGCGACCTGCTGCTGGTGCTGAAGGACACCGAACAGCGCGCGCGGGTCGATCAGGCCGAGGCCAACCTGCGGGCGGCGGGCGCGCGCTTGCGTGATGCCCGCCAGGAACTCGAACGCATCGAGGGTGTGCACGCCCGGCAGCTGGTCTCGCAGCAGGAACTCGACAAGGCGCGGGCCGCGCTGGACACCGCCAGCGCCCAGCACGAAGCGGCCGCCGCCGCCCTGGAGCAGGCGCGCGAGCAGCTCGGGTACACGCGGGTGAGGGCGCCGTACAAGGGCATCGTGACCCGACGCCTGGTGGAGCTCGGCGAGGTTGCCCAGGTGGGTACGCCGCTGATGACCGGCATCTCGCTGGAACGCCTGCGGGTGGTGGTCGACGTGCCGCAGAGTGTGGTGCCGCAGGTCCGCGACTACGCCGAGGCTCAGGTGCGCACGCCCGGCGGCGGCTGGATCGACGCCGAGCGGATTACCGTCTTCCCGTTCGCCGACCAGGCCTCCAACACCTTCAAGGTACGTCTGGACCTGCCCGCCGACGTCGCCGGGCTGTTTCCCGGCATGTACATCAAGGCCGCCTTTGTCACGGGCGCGCGCGAGGCCCTGGTGGTGCCGGAGGAGTCGGTGGTGTTTCGCTCAGAGGTGACCGGCGTCTACGTGGTCGACGACGAGGGCCGGGTCTCGCTGCGCCACGTGCGGGTCGGTCGGCCGCTCGGCGACGGCCGGGTCGCCGTGCTCGCCGGTCTGAGCGAGGGCGAGCGCGTGGCCCTGGACACCATCGCCGCGGGCGTCCTGCTCAAGGACCAGCGCGCCACCGCCCCCGCGGAAGATCATGGCTGATCTCGGCTTTTCGGGCGGCGTCGCCAGGCGCTTTCAGGCGACCCAGATCACGCCGCTGCTGGCCCTGGTCGGGC
>JARRQB010000160.1:0-4838 GCA_037382265.1 Gammaproteobacteria bacterium
CGCGGCGTCGCCTACCCGTGAAGCGCGGAAACTTTTCCCACCGGTCCCGGTCTCATTGGTTGTGAGGGTGAAAGCCCCTCGCCATGAACGTCATGTTCATTGAGACTCCCCTTGGTGATTGACCTTATTGGGCCGAAGCGGTAACCGCTTGCGGCCCTTTCTTTGTCCGGCGTCGCACCGAATGGGTGCGCATATCCCTCGCAGCGCCCCCTGATGACGCGAGCTTCACGGCGTTGGGCTGCGAAGTCCGACTAAGTCACTGAAAGATAGCGCACCAATATGTGGCATGGTTCGTGCTTACATCTGGTGCCTCGTTGCCCTGGGCAAGCATCGACAACAGCAATCCGAGGGGGAACTGATGGCGCATTGGTATTCGAAGATCGGGCTGGCGGCAGCCCTAATGCCGGGTCTGGCCTGGGCCGAAGAAGCGAGCCTGAGCGGTGCGGACACGGCCTGGATTCTGACCTCCACCGCGTTGGTTCTGTTCATGACCCTGCCGGGTCTCGCGCTGTTCTACGGCGGTCTGGTGCGCTCGAAGAACGTGCTGTCGGTGCTGATGCAGTGCTTCGCCATCGCGGGCGTCGTCTCCGTGCTCTGGCTGGTGGTGGGGTACAGCCTCGCCTTCGGCGAGGGCAACGCCTGGATCGGCGACTTCAGCAAGGTCATGCTCGCCGGCGTGGGCCGCGAGACCCTGTCCGGAACTATCCCGGAGAGCCTGTTCATGGTCTTCCAGATGACCTTTGCGATCATCACGCCGGCACTGATCGTCGGCGGTTTCGCCGAACGCATGAAGTTCTCCGCCATGCTGTTGTTCAGCGCGCTCTGGTTGCTGTTGGTCTACGCGCCGATCGCCCACTGGGTATGGGGCGGCGGCTGGCTGGGCGAACTCGGGGTGTACGACTTCGCCGGTGGCATCGTGGTGCACATCACCGCCGGGGTCGCGGCCCTGGTGGCCGCGCTGGTGATGGGCTCGCGCCGCGGCTTCCCGACCACCCCGATGATGCCGCACAACATGACCATGACGGTCACCGGCGCCGGCATGCTGTGGGTGGGCTGGTTCGGGTTCAATGGCGGCAGTGCGCTCGCCGCCGACGGCGGTGCCGCGATGGCCCTGCTGGCGACCCACATCTCCGCGGCCATGGGAGCCATGACCTGGCTGTTCATCGAGTGGATCCGCTTCGGCAAGCCCTCTGCGCTGGGTGCGGTCACCGGCATGGTGGCGGGGCTCGGCACCATCACCCCGGCGTCGGGTTTCGTCGGCCCGGGCGGCGCGCTGGTGATCGGGCTGCTGGCCGGCTTCCTGTGCTTCAACGCGACCATGTTCCTCAAGCGCGTACTGAAGATCGACGACTCGCTGGACGTGTTTCCGGTGCACGGGGTCGGCGGCATGCTCGGCACGCTGCTCGCCGGCGTGTTCTCGGCCACCAGCCTCGGGGTGTTCAGCGGCTACGGCTTCGCCGACGGCATCGCGACCATGGGCGGCCAGGTCGGCGTACAGCTCATCGGCATCGTCGCGGCCGTGGCGTTCACCGCGGTAGCGACCTTCTTGATCCTCAAGGTCGTCGACGCTGTCGTGGGCCTGCGTGTGAATGAAGAGCAGGAGATCGGGGGACTAGACATCGCGCTGCACGAGGAGCGGGGCTACGACCTGTTGTAAGTCGATTCGAACCTTCGACTCCCGACGGTGATCTGCTCGGATTGCATCGCCGTTTTAAAGGGTGGCAGGCATCCCGCCGTCGTGCAGAAAAATCCATTCTGTACGGGCCGCCAGGGGCATCGCCGAATCGAGTTCGCGGGCGGCGGCCGTTGTCGCGGGGGTCGAAGAGGAGGCTACCCGGGTCCCGGCGCGGGTGGGGGAGGCGGAACCGGACGTGGCGCGCGCTGCGCCAGATCTGCGACGGCTGCGCGCACCAGCCGTTCGTTCATCCTATTCGAGTTCGAGCTTCCTGCTCGCGGTAAGAGCGGGTCGAAGCGCTGGTCAGTTGTCGTCCCCCAGCACCAGGAGTAGGTCGGTGTCCGGGTCGTCGTCGCCGCCCGAGCGCGGTACCAGGACTTCCAGCAACCGCACGGTGGCATCGTCCAGCGCCTTCAGCCGATCGGCGGCCTCGTCGCTTTCCATGCGCCAGAATTCAGCCCACCAACGCCAATGCAGCCGCACCAGCAAGTCCGGCAACGGGCCCCCGACGAGACTTTCGCCACTCGCGTCGAGCCGCTCCGCATCGGCCACCTCCGACAGTCGATTTGTCTGTCTCACTTCTCCCGTACCCCTTATTTAGTTCTGATTATTGCTACAAACGTATAGCATCCCAATGGCGGCAACACAATATCTAGCGGGTTGGGCAGACCGTCTCCACAATATCGGGGCATGCTTAACATGCGTTCCGAGGAGCGCGCGACTGCTGCCGGTGCCCAGACGCAACGTCGCGACGTACACAGTTTCCGGCGCGAGCGTGGTGTGCTAATAGTTACCTATTGAGAGAACAGTACGATGACTGCGTGCAGAGCTAACGGGCTGCGGGAAGTCGACGGCGAACGGATCGGGACCTGTTGGGCAACCGAAGCGGAATTGCGCGAGCGCTTCGGCCCACCCGATTACGAACGCAAGATCAGCGACAACGTCCTGCGCGCGTGGTATTTCGACACGCCACGCGGGGCCGTCGAGTTGCGCGATTATTGGTGCGACGCGAAGAACCAGCACTGCATCGGCGCGGCCGATTGGCGCGGCGGGTTGCACGTTGCCCAACTGCTGCGGCGGATGGGCCTGAAAGCGTACCACCGACCGCCTGGCGCGCTCGACGGGGGCTAGCCCGGAAGGGCTTGCAGTGCCGTCGGAACCTCATACAGCAAGACGTCCGATTCCGGCGCACACGGCAATTGCGGAGCGCGATATCCTACCCGGATCCGCATTCGTCTGTGCGAGGTCCACCCGATGGACTCGGTATTCGAGAAAAGCTGGCTCCTCAAGGGCGTGTCACCCGGGGTAAGGCAACGAATTTACGCGCACGGGGACATCGTGGCAGTTCGCCCCAGCGAAATCCTGATCCGGGAAGGGGAGCCAAACAACTTTTTGTTCCTGTTGCTCAGTGGAAGATTGCGGATCGAGTTGCCGGATGGCATGGAAGGCGTGCCGACGCTTCCGGTTGCGCGTCGGGAGCCGGGGGACGTACTGGGCGACTACTCTTTTTTCGACAACGTGCCGCCCGCCGTCAGCGTCGTCGTCGACGCACCCTCCAGTGTCTTTCGCATAACCCACGACAGCTTGCGGACGATACTCGCCGACGATGCCGAAACACGATCGACGATTTATCACAACATGCTGGTTTATCTGGTGAGTCGACTGCGATCTCAGGACTCGGAGCTGCTGGACTTTTGCATTTACTGACGGCTTGCTGCCATCTACACGGCGCATGGCAGGTTGCTGATCCTGTCCCGTGACGGGTGTCACCGGTCTCATCGCTGCCCCATTTGCCTGGGCAAAACCAAGGGGCTGCAGAAAACTGCAACCCCTTGTGTTCTCGGGACCAAATGTTTTGGTCGGGGTGAAAGGATTCGAACCTTCGACCCCCGCCTCCCGAAGACGGTGCTCTACCAGGCTGAGCTACACCCCGAGATGATTCGCGGCCCTGTCAGGTTGCACGGGTGACGGAGAAGTCCGCGAGTGCCGCCAATGCGCTGCGAAATGCCGACGGCGGCAGATCTTCCAGCGCGGCCTTGGCTTGGGCTGCCTCGGCTGCCGCGAGGCGCGAAGTGTAGTCGATGGCGTCGGTCGATTCAACGGCCCGCAGCACCTCGTCGACGCGCTCGCGTCCGCCCTGTTCGATGGCGTCGCGGATGAGTTGTCGTTGGGCGGGGGCGCCGACTGCCATGGCGCGGATCAGCGGCAGCGTGGGTTTGCCCTCGGCGAGGTCGTCGCCCAGGTTCTTGCCGATGTCTTCGCCCGAACTGCCGTAGTCGAGCGCGTCGTCGATCATCTGAAACGCCATCCCCAGGTGCCGACCGTAATCGGCCAGGGCCTGCTCCTGCGCCTCGGGTATCTCGGCGATGATTCCGGCCAGCCGCGCGCCGGCCTCGAACAGGGTCGCGGTCTTGCGCAGGATGACCTCCCGATAGCGTCCCTCGTCGGTGTCGGGGTCGTGGCAGTTGAGCAGCTGCAGCACCTCGCCCTCGGCGATGCGGTTGGTGGCGTGCGAGAGCACGTCCATGACCCGCATCGACTCGATCGTCACCATCATTTCGAAGGCGCGCGAGTAGAGAAAGTCCCCGACCAGCACGCTGGCCGCTGTTGACGATGTAGTGACCGACCTGATTGATCAGGACCACGTCCGATTCCAGGCGCCTGAGGATCAGGGAGTCCGTGGCCTTGAGATCCTCGGCGATCAGTTGGCGGACGGCCGACAGTTCCATAAGAGGCGGATTTCCGGGAAAAATTCAGCGGGCATCCTAGGTACGCCTAGGAGGGGTGTCAACCCGGCGTGCGCTAGCGTTTCGCTGCCTGTGCGGGTTTGACGCGGTGAGCGCAGGACGATACACTTCCGCGTCTTTCAGCCGGGGGTTTCGGTCGCCGGCGCTCAAGCGTGTTTCGGAGAGTGACCACATGTACGCCGTGATCCAGACCGGTGGCAAGCAGTACCGCGTGTCCGAGGGGGCCACCCTCAAGGTAGAGAAGCTCAACGCCGACGAGGGCGCCAGCGTCGAGCTGGACCGCGTACTCATGGTGGCGGACGGCGACGACGTCAAGATCGGCGCGCCATACCTGGAAGGCGGAAGGGTCACGGCCACGGTGAAGGCCCACGGCCGCGCCCCGAAGGTGCGCATCGTGAAATTCCGTCGCCGCAAGC
>JARRQB010000161.1:0-1169 GCA_037382265.1 Gammaproteobacteria bacterium
ACTGCGGCATCGGCATGGTGCTCGCGGTGCCGGCCGCAGACGCCGAGCGTGCGGCCGAACGGCTGCGCGCGGCCGGTGAGACGCCGTTCCGCATCGGCACCGTCGAACGCTGCGCCTGCGCCGCCCCCTGCGTGACCTTTACCCCGTGACGGCGACCGCACCGCTGCCGGTCGTGGCCCTGATCTCGGGCGGCGGCACCAACCTGCAGGCCCTGATCGACGCCGCCCGGGACGGCCTGCCGATCGACGTGCGCGCGGTGATCAGCAACCGCCCCGCGGCATACGGCCTGACCCGGGCACGGGCGGCCGGCATCCCGGCCGAGGTGCTGGACCATCGCGCGTTCGTCGACCGCGCCGCCTTCGACCGCGCGCTGATGGACCTGATCGACGGCTATGCGCCGCGCCTGGTGGTACTGGCCGGTTTCATGCGCATCCTCACGCCCGCCTTCGTCGCGCACTACCGCGGCCGGTTGTTGAACATCCACCCCTCGCTGCTGCCCCGCCACCAGGGGCTGGACACCCACCGCCGGGCACTCGCGGCCGGCGACCGGGAGCACGGCGCCAGCGTGCACTTCGTCACAGACGAACTGGACGGCGGCCCGGTCATCGTGCAGGCGCGGGTCTCGGTGGAGCCGGGCGACTCCGAATCCGCCCTGGCGGCGCGCGTGCTCGCGCGCGAGCACGTGATCTACCCGCTCGCCGTGCGTCATCTACCCGCTCGCCGTGCGCTGGTTCGCCGAGGGGCGGCTCGCGCTCGCCGGCGACCGGGTGCGGCTCGATGGCCGCCTGCTCGACCGCCCCGTCGACATCGACCGGCTGGAGACCAGCGCCGCGTGAGGTGGCCGGCGCTCCTGCTCGCCTGGTGGTGTGCGCTGCCGGTCCCGGCCAGCGCCGCGGCGGGCTACGACGCGCGCTACCGACTGCTGCTCGACGGCGACCCGGTGGGGCAGGTCGTGTTTCGGGTGCGCGTTGCCGAAGACAGTTACAGCGTCGAGGCCTTCACCGTGCCGGACGGCGAAATGGCCCGCAGCGCCCCGCAACACGAGGTGCTGGAGATCAGCGAAGGGACGTGGCGCGACGGCGGGCCGGTGCCCGCCGAGTACGTCTACCACCTGCGCGACAGCCGCGGCGACCACCTGTTCGAGCAGCGCTTCGACTGGGCGGCCGGCA
>JARRQB010000161.1:1181-5452 GCA_037382265.1 Gammaproteobacteria bacterium
AGCTACGAAGACGCCAGCGAGACCACCGACCTCGAACCCGGCACCCAGGACCGGCTGAGCTACCTGCTGCAGCTGGCACAGGCGGTGCGCGCGGACCGCGCCGAATTCGCCTTCGCCGTCGCCGAGCCCGAAGCCACGGTGCCGATGCGCTTTCGGGCGCTGCAGCGCGAGCAGCTGGAGCTGGCCGCGGGCAGCGCCGAGGCGGTCGGGGTCGACTGCTTCACCGCCGGCGAGACGCCCGATCGAACCATCTGGGTCGTGCCGGCCTGGCAGCACATCCCGGGTCTGATCGAGCGCGCGGTCCCCGAGGGCCGCGTGCGCATGGAACTGGTCGGCTGGGAAGCGCGTTGAGGACGACGAAACTTCGTGGACCAGTCGTCGAACCGCCGGCCCAGACCGGTTGAACCCGGCGCAGCGCAGCAAGCCCCCCGGCTGCCGACCCTTAGGCCCCAGCTAGGCCCTCGGCCCTAGGCCCTGCCCTCATCGGGGCCGCTACGGCTTGGGCAGCGTCACCCCGCGCTGCCCTTGGTATTTGCCGCCGCGGTCGAGATACGAGGTCTCGCACACCTCGTCGGACTCGAGAAACAGGATCTGCGCCACGCCCTCGTTGGCGTAGATCTTTGCGGGCAGCGGCGTGGTGTTCGAGAACTCCAGCGTCACGTGGCCCTCCCAGTCGGGCTCCAGCGGAGTCACGTTGACGATGATGCCGCAGCGCGCATAGGTCGACTTGCCGAGGCAGACGGTCAGGACGTTGCGCGGGATGCGCAGGTACTCCACCGTACGGGCGAGCGCGAAGGAGTTGGGCGGGATGATGCACACGTCCGACTTGACGTCGACGAAGCTGTTGGCATCGAAATTCTTGGGGTCGACGATCGCCGAGTTGATGTTGGTGAAGATCTTGAATTCGTCCGCGCAGCGGATGTCGTAGCCGTAGCTCGAGGTGCCGTAGGAGATCACCCGGCCGTTCTCGCCTTCGCGCACCTGGGCGGGTTCGAACGGCTCGATCATGGCGTGCTGCTCGGCCATGCGGCGGATCCATCGATCGGACTTGATACTCATCGGCTGGCCATCCGGCTGGGTTGGGATCGAACGGGCCCTCGGATCTTACAGGGATCGGTCGGCGGTTGGCGACTTGGCCTGGCGGCGGCAACTCGGGGCCCGCCGTGGTCGGCGCGCCGCCGCGCTCGGCCGTGCCCGGCACCCCGAAAAAAAGCCCGCGCGAGGCGGGCTGGTGCGGGCGTCAGCGCTGCGGCACGCGCGGCGGTCAGGTGTTCTGGATGACGATGTTGGGAAATTTCGCCGCGTAGCTCTTGGCCTGCTGGGAGAGCTTGGCCGCCGCCTTGCGGGCGATCTCGCGGTAGATCTGCGAGGGTCTGGCGTCCGGCTCGGCGACCACCGTGGGCTTGCCCGAGTCGGTCTCTTCACGGATGCGCAGTTCCAGCGGCAGCGCGCCGAGGAAGTCCACCCCGTACTGCTCGGCCATCCGGGCGCCGCCGCCCTCGCCGAAGATGTGCTCTTCGTGGCCGCACTGCGAGCAGATGTGGATGGACATGTTTTCGACGATGCCGAGCACCGGGACCTCCACCTTCTCGAACATCTTGAAGCCCTTGCGGGCGTCCAGCAGGGCGATGTCCTGCGGCGTGGTGACGATGATCGCGCCCGACACCGGCACCTTTTGCGCCAGCGTGAGCTGGGTGTCGCCCGTGCCCGGCGGCAGGTCGATGATCAGGTAGTCGAGGTCGCTCCAGTTGGTGTCGTTGAGCAGCTGCTCCAGGGCCTGGGTGACCATGGGGCCGCGCCAGATCATGGGGGTTTCCTCGTCGATGAGGAAGCCGATCGACATGGCCTGCAGGTGATAGCTGTTCATCGGCTCGAGGCTCTTGCCGTCCTTGGACTCCGGCTGGCCGGAGATACCCAGCATGCGCGGCTGCGACGGACCGTAGATGTCGGCGTCGAGAATGCCGACCTTGGCACCTTCGGCGGACAGCGCCAGGGCCAGATTGACGGCCGTGGTCGACTTGCCCACCCCGCCCTTGCCCGAGGCAACGGCGATGATGTTCTTGACGTTGTCGATCGGCTTGAGCGACTTCTGCACCGAGTGGGCGACCACCTTACTGCTCACCTCGACCTGGCAGGAGGCCACGCCGTCGAGCGCCTCGACTTGCGCCTGCACGGCCTTGGCGATCTCGCCGAACACGCCCTTCGCCGGAAAGCCGAGCACCACCTCGACCTTGACGCTGCCGTCGCTGATCTCCACACCTTTGATGCACTTCGTGCTGACCAGGTCTTGCCCGAGGTGCGGCTCGACGTAACCCTTGATGGCCTCCTCGACCTGGTGCTGTGTTAGCTCTGACATAATTCTTTCCTGCGTAAGGTTTGCCATGTGTGCGCCTCCCACCCGGTTGCCGGCGGCCCGGCATTCCGGGGGGCGGTGTCCGGAAGACGGGCGATTCTACACGAAAGGCCGCAGCCAATCCCAACCGTTCTGCTTGGTTATTCACGGTAAGGGCTGGGAGGCGGGAATCAACCGCGCTGGTTCGCGGGAATACCGTTAATTCGCCGCCGCACCCCGGTTTGCCGCTAAAATGCCGGTTTTTCCCTGCCGCCCAGCACCATGACCGAACGTCGTCGCATCCTCGTCACCAGCGCCCTGCCCTACGCCAACGGGCCGATCCACATCGGGCACCTGGTGGAATACATCCAGACCGACATCTGGAGCCGCTTTCAGAAGCTGCGCGGCCACGAGTGCTGGTACGTGTGCGCCGACGACGCCCACGGCACGCCGATCATGCTCAAGGCGCGACAGGAAGGCATCACGCCGGAGCAGCTCATCGCCCGGGTCGCCGCCGAGCACCGGGCAGACTTCGCCGCCTTCCGGATCGGCTTCGACAACTACCACTCCACCCACTCCGACGAGAACCGCCACTACGCGAACCTGATTTACGAGCGCAACCGCGACGCCGGCCACATCGCCCGCCGGTCGATCACCCAGGCCTACGACCCGGTGGAGGACATGTTCCTCCCCGACCGCTTCATCAAGGGCGAGTGCCCCAAGTGCGGTGCGGCCGACCAGTACGGCGACAACTGCGAGGTCTGCGGCGCCAGCTACTCGCCGGCGGAGCTCAAGAACCCCTATTCGGCGGTTTCGGGCGCCAAGCCGGTGGACCGGGAGTCGGACCACTACTTCTTCAAACTGGCCGACTTCGAGGACATGCTCAAGGCGTGGACCCGCGCCGGCCACCTGCAGGGGCAGATCGCCAACAAGCTCGACGAGTGGTTCGAGGCCGGCCTGCAGGAGTGGGACATCTCGCGCGACGCGCCCTACTTCGGCTTCGAGATCCCCGACCATCCGGGCAAGTTCTTCTACGTCTGGCTGGACGCGCCGATCGGCTACATGGCGAGCTTTCGCCAGCTGTGCGACCGCACCGAGGGGCTGGCGTTCGACGACTTCTGGGCGCCGGACTCCACGGCCGAGCTCTACCACTTCATCGGCAAGGACATCGTCTACTTTCACTGCCTGTTCTGGCCGGCGATGCTGCACGGAGCGGGCTTCCGCAAACCCAAGGCGGTGTACGCCCACGGCTTCCTGACCGTGGACGGACAGAAGATGTCGAAGTCGCGCGGCACCTTCGTCAAGGCCCGCACCTACCTCGACCACCTCGACCCCGAGTACCTGCGCTACTACTTCGCCGCCAAGCTCGGCGCCAGCGTCGACGACATCGACCTGAACCTCGAGGACTTCGCGCAGCGCGTGAACAGCGACCTGGTGGGCAAAGTGGTCAACATCGCGAGCCGCTGTGCGGGCTTCCTCGACAAGCGTTTCGACGGCCGGTTGTCGGCGGACCTGGCCGAACCGGCGCTGTTCCGCGACTTCGTCGCCGCCGGCGAACGCATCGCCGCGCACTACGAGGGACGCGAGTTCAGCCGCGCGGTGCGCGAAATCATGGCGCTCGCCGACCGCGCCAACCAGTACATCGACGAACGCCAGCCCTGGGTGATCGCCAAGCAGGACGGACGGGACGCCGAGCTGCAGGACATCTGCTCGACCGGCGTCAACCTGTTCCGCCTGCTGATCGGCTACCTCAAGCCCATACTGCCCGGCACCGCGGAGCGGGCCGAGGCCTTTCTCGAGGTCCCGCCCCTGAGCTGGCAGGCCCTCGACCGGCCGCTGCTCGGGCACCGGGTCGCCAAGTTTACCCCGTTGATGACGCGGGTCGAGGGCAAGCAGATCGACGCCATGGTGGAGGCCTCGCGCGAGGATCTCCAGGCCG
>JARRQB010000162.1:0-5969 GCA_037382265.1 Gammaproteobacteria bacterium
GCGCGCGCTCACGCAGCGGCGGCAGGATCAGCGGAAACACGTTGAGGCGGTAGAACAGGTCCTCGCGGAAGCGTCCTGCCGCAACCTCTTCTCGCAGGCGCCGGTTGGTCGTAGCCAGGACGCGAACATCAAGCTGCACGGGTTCACGACCGCCCAGACGCTCGACCTCCCGCTCCTGCAGTACACGCAGCAGCTTGGCCTGCAGGGCCAGGCTCATCTCCGAGATCTCGTCCAGCAGCAGGGTGCCGCCCTGAGCCTGCTCGAACTTGCCGGCGCTGGCGCGTACGGCGCCGGTGTAGGCGCCCTTCTCGTAGCCAAACAGCACCGCCTCAAGCATGTTGTCGGGGATGGCCGCGCAGTTGATCGCGACGAAGGGTCCTTCGGCACGCGCCGACTGGCCGAGCAGGAAGCGCGCGAGTACCTCTTTGCCGGTGCCCGACTCGCCGCCGATCAACACCGTCGCGTCACTGCGCGCGACCCGGCGCGCCAGTTCGATCACCTCGCGGGTGCGCAGGTCCTCGGCCACGGGTTGCGCACAGGGGTGCGCGGTTGCCGGCAGGTAGCGGGAAACCTTGTCGAGCAGCACCGCGGCCTCGAACGGTTTGGCCAGGTAATCGGCGGCGCCGAGCTGCATGGCTTCGACGGCCCGCTCGACGGTGCCGTAGGCGGTCATGACCAGCACCGGTACCGAACCGAAGCGCGCCCGCAGATGCTTGAGCAGCGTGCGCCCGTCCATCGGTGTCATCTGCACGTCGGTGAGCACCAGGTCGGCGGGCTGTTCGGCGAACGTCGCCAGGGCGGCCTGGCCGTCCGCGGCGTGGGCGACGTTGTAGCCGGCCAGGGACAACGTGTCCGTCAGCGCTTCCGCCAGATCGGGGTCGTCTTCGACGATCAGAATCCTGTGCGTCATGCCGAGCGCCTCCAGGTTTGCGTCGGCTCGCCGGCGGACCGACGCGGCAGGACCAGTTCGAAGCGGGCACCGGTGCAGCGGACGTTGCCGCCGTGCTCGACGGCGACGGAGTGCGCGACCGCCAGACCGAGTCCGGTGCCACTGCTGCGGGTGGTGAAAAAGGGTTCGAAGACCCGGGTGCGCAGGTCGTCCGACACCCCGGGACCGTCGTCCTCGACCAGGATGCGAAAGCTTTCCGGCGTCGCCTCCAGCCCGAGCCGCACCGTGACGGCGGCGCCGCCGTGCTCGAGGGCATTGGTGAGCAGGTTGACCACCACGCCGGTGAGCGCCTCGGCGTTGCCGAGCACTTCGCACGCCGGCAGCCCGTCGCCGACGCCGACCAGGCGACCGCCGCCGACGCGAAACCGCGGCGCGACGATGTCGACGGCCTCGCGTACCACGTCGCGCAGGTCGAGCACCTCCGGGCGGTAGCGCTCGCCGCGCGCGAACGACAGCATGTCGGCGACCAACTGTTCGGTGTGGCGCAGGCGCGCCAGCAGCTTGTCGGCGAAGCCGCGGCGACGCCCGGGCGGCAGCGCCGCGTCGGTCAACTGCCCGGCGTAGAGCACGGCCGCGGTCAGCGGTGTGCGTATCTGGTGGGCCAACCGCGCGGCCATCTCGCCGAGCGCCGACAGCCGCTCCTGGTGCTGCAGACGCTGCTCGAGGCGACGACGCTCGGTCACGTCGAGCATCACGAACACCTTGCCGTGGTCACCCAGGGGACGGGCGGAGACGCTCAGGCGCACCCCGCAGCGCAGCAGCCATTCGTCGGCGGCGGGCGCGGCATCGAGGTTGTCGGCCAGGACCTCCCGCCAGCGCCGTCCCCAGCGGATGCCGTCGAACAAGGTCTCGGCGGCACCGTTGAACTGATCGATGCGGTCGCGACCGTCCACCAGAATGACGGCCGCCGGCAGCGCCTCGAGCAGGCCGCTGAGCCGGTCTGCCAGGCGTTCCTTCTCGCGGCGCTCGGTCAGGCGCGTACGGCTGGCCTCCGCAAGGCGGACGTTGTACTCGGTGAGGCGACGGTCCAGGCCCGCGTAGGCGGCGGCCAGGCGCTCCGACAACGTGTTGAAGCGGGCAAAGGCCTCGGTCAGGGAAGCGGCGTAGGCAGCGTCGTGCGGCATGTGGGCAAATCGTCATGACCCGTGTCACGAGGACGATTTGCAGTATCCATGCCAAACCTATTTTTGCCGCTTTTTCAGGCAGTTAACAAACAACTTAAATTCCTGCGTCAGAGACCCGTCAGCTCTTGGCCACGCTGCAGCCCGTACTTGCGCAACTTTTCGACGAGCGTGGTGCGGCGCATCTTCAGTCGCTTGGCGGCGTGCGCCACTACCCCGTTGGACTCGTCGAGGGCCTGGCGGATCAGGTTCTGCTCGAGCGTCGCCAGGTGTTCCTTGAGGTCGATGCCGCGGTTCGGCAGCCGCGGCACCTGGATTACGGTGGCGGGTTCGTCGCCGGCTACCGTGACGGCCGGCAGCTCCTCGTCCTCGACCGGGCTCGAGCGCGCGGGCGCACCGGCACGGAACTTCTCCGGCAGGTCGGGCAGGTCGACCACGCCGAACGGGTAGAGGATGGCCAGACGCTCGATCAGGTTGGCGAGCTCGCGCACGTTGCCCGGCCAGCGGTAGTGCTGCAGGGCGGTGATCGCGGCCGGCGTCAGCCGCACCGAGCCGCGCTTCTCGTGCTCGATGCGGTTGATCAGGTCGTTGACCAGGATGGGGATGTCCTCGACGCGTTCGCGCAGCGGCGGCATGTCGATCGGGAATACGTTCAAGCGGTAGTAAAGGTCCTCGCGGAACTTGTCCTCCCCGATCATCTGCTCGAGGTTGCGATGGGTGGCGGCGATAATGCGCACGTCGCAGTGCACGGTGCGGTTGCTGCCCACCCGCTCGAAGCTGCGTTCCTGCAGCACGCGCAGCAGCTTGACCTGCATGTGCAGGCTCATGTCGCCGATCTCGTCGAGGAACAGGGTGCCGCCCTCCGCCAGTTCGAAACGCCCCTGCCGCGCCGTGATCGCTCCGGTGAAGGCGCCCTTCTCGTGGCCGAACAACTCGCTTTCCAGAAGGTCGGCGGGAATCGCCCCGCAGTTGACCGGCACGAACGGCTGGCCGCGGCGGCGCGAGTGATAGTGCAGTTTGCGCGCCACCACCTCCTTGCCGGTGCCCGATTCGCCGAGGATGAGTACCGTGGCGTCGCTGCCGGAGACCTGCTCGGCCATCTTGTTGATCCGCCGGGTGGCACGGCTGTTGCCGGAAAGACTGCGGAACAATTCGAGCGGCCGCCGCGAGGCCTCGCCGCGGCGTTGGCTCTCGTCGAACACCTGCGCCTTGTGCAGCAGGCTCAACACCGCGTCGTAATGCGTGGGCAGCCGCAACATGCCGAGCACCTCGGCGCTCAACAACATGTCCTCGCCGGTCTTGCCCTGCACCTGGAACACCGCCGGACGCACCGGCAACTGGCGGACCGCCTGGAGCCAGGCGTCGCGCAACTGCGGCGCCAGCGCCACCCCGAGGAACACCGACGTGGGCGTCCGGGCGGGATCGTCGGCCAGTTCGAGTATGACCTGCGGGTCGTCGATGGCGACCACGCGGCAGTCGATGAATTCGAAGATCGTCTTCAGGTAGTCGCGGTCGGCCGCGTCGGAAACCGCCAGCACGACGCGGTTGCTCTCCAGCCCTTGGTGTCCGTCAATCGTTTCTTTCATCAGCGGTCCCCGTCGGCTGGCCGGACTTTCCGCGGAATCCGTAGCTTGGGCGAAGTTAATCACCCCATTCGTGCGATGTCAAAAATATGGCATAACGCCTTTATCGGTCGCGGTCGCCGGATGAAGCAGGGCCGGCTTGACACCCGGGCCGGCGCCCCGTAGTTAGAAAACGTCGCGGGACTGACGACGGAATCCGGATTGGCCGACATACCCCTTGGCGCGCTCGCCGGCGCGCTGGTCTTGCTGCTGCTGATTTCGGCCTTCTTTTCGGGGTCGGAGACGGCCCTGATGACCCTGAACCGCTACCGGTTGCGCCACCTGGCCGACGCCGGCCATCCGGGCGCCCGCCTGGCCGCGCGCCTGCTCGAGCAGCCGGACCGGCTGATCGGCCTGATCCTTCTCGGCAACAACCTGGTAAACATCCTGGCCTCGGCGATTGCGACCGTGATGGCGCTGCGCGTCGGTGGCGAGGGCGCGCTGGCCATCGCCACCGGGCTGCTCACCCTGGTGGTACTGATCTTCGCCGAGGTGACACCCAAGACGTTCGCTGCGCTGTACCCCGAGCGCCTGGCCTTCCCGGCGGCGATCATCTACACGGGCGCCATGATCCCGCAGCGGCACAAGAAGATGCTGCTGGGCATCCTCGACCTCGAACAGGCCACCGTCGAGGACATCATGATCCCGCGCAACGACATCGACGGCGTCGACATCGAACAGCCGCTGGACGACGTCCTGGACGACCTGGAGAAGACTCCCTACACGCGGGTGCTGGTCTATCGAGGCAGCCTCGACAACGTGGTCGGCTTCCTGCACGCGCGCCGGGTGATGCAACTCATGCTGCACGAGCAGTTGTCGCGGGAGCGACTGGAGACGCTCATCCGAGAGCCTTACTTCATCCCCGAGGGCACCCCACTGAACCGGCAATTGATCAACTTTCAGCGCGAAAACCGGCGCGTGGGCATCGTGGTCGACGAGTACGGCGACGTGCACGGCCTGCTGACCATCGGTGACTTGCTCGAGGAGATCGTCGGGCAGTTCACCACCGACCCCTCGGACGAGATCGCCAGCGTGCAGCCGCAGGACGACGGCAGCTTTCTGGTCGACGGCGGGGCCGGCGTGCGAGAACTGGTGCGCAACATGCACTGGGAACTGCCGACCGACGGCCCGCGCACGCTCAACGGCCTGATCGTGGAGCAACTGGAGTCGATCCCCGAGCCCGGCATCAGCCTGCTGGTCGCGGGGTACCCGGTGGAGATCATCCAGACCCAGGGCAACGCGGTGAAAACGGCGCGCATCCGCCCGGCCGACCGGCGGGAAGCCACGCCCGAAGCCTGAATGCCGCGCCCGCGGACGCTACCGGCCGGCAATGGCCGGGGCACGGCCCGGCGAGGATCACACAGGCAAGTTCGCGACGGCGCGTACCATCCGGGTCTGCGGCAGCCGGTCGACGGGTCGCCGAATGTCGAACGAAGACAGAGGCTTCCGCGTGCGCTGCCTGCCGGCCTCGCGGTTCGCCGGAAGACCCGCGGCGGACCTCAGAACAACGCCTCCAGCGCTTCGACCACCCGCCCGACCGGGGTGATCTCCAGTCCCTTGACTGCCTGCTTGGGGGCGTTGGCCACGGGCACGACCGCGCGGCGGAAACCGTGCTTGGCGGCCTCCCGCAGGCGCTCGACGCCGTTGAGCACCGGTCTGATCTCACCGGCCAAGCCGACCTCGCCGAAGGCCGCGACGCCTTCGGGCAGCGGGCTGTCGCGGAAACTCGACAACACGGCGAGCAGCACCGGCAGATCGGCGGCGGTCTCGGTGATGCGCACGCCGCCGACCACGTTGAGAAAAACGTCCTGGTCGAACATGCCGATGCCACCGTGCCGGTGCAACACCGCCAGCAACATGGCCAGCCGGCTGTGGTCAAGCCCCAAAGCAACGCGCCTCGGGTTGGCCAGCGGACTCTGGTCGACCAGGGCCTGGACCTCGACCAGCATCGGCCGCGTACCCTCGCGGGTCACCAAGATGGAGCTGCCCGGTGCGGCCCCGGGGTGGCGGGACAGGAAGATCGCCGACGGGTTGTTGACCTCGCGCAGCCCGGTGTCGGTCATGGCGAACACCCCCAGTTCGTTCACGGCGCCGAATCGGTTCTTGATCGCGCGGACCAGTCGGTAGGGGCTGCCGGGCTCGCCCTCGAAGTAGAGCACCGTGTCCACCATGTGCTCGAGCACCCGCGGCCCGGCCAGCGCGCCCTCCTTGGTCACGTGGCCGACCAGGAACAGGCTGGTGCCGGTCTGCTTGGCATAGCGCACCAGTTGCGCGGCG
>JARRQB010000163.1:0-6981 GCA_037382265.1 Gammaproteobacteria bacterium
GTCGGCGAAGCGGATGATCACGAAGCTCTCGTCCGGCGTCGGAATGTCGCGGGCGATGAAGGGGTTCGAGGTGTCCACCGTGGCCACGCGCTGGAAGTTGATGTCGGTGCGCGAGAACTGCGGCGTGATGTGGTTGATGTAGTCGGGCATGCGCCGCAGGATGGTGTCGACGATCGCTTCCGCCGAGTAGCCGCGTTCGGCGCTGTCGCGGTGAATCTTCTGGATCCACTCGAGGTTGACGATCGGGACCACGCCCACGCCGAGGTCGACATGCTGCGCGACGTTGGCGTCCTCGGTGACGACCATGCCGTGCAGGCCTTCGTAGAACAGCAGGTCCGTGTTCTCCTCGAGGTCCTCCCAAGGGGTGAACTCGCCGGGCTTGACGCTGCTGCCGAGGCGCTTGTTGTGGAAGTCGGCCTCTTCCGGGCTGTGGATGTAGTAGCGTTTCTGGCCGGTGCCGGTGTCGCCGTAGCTCTTGAACAACGCCTCGAGCTTGTCGAAGCGGTTCGCCTCGGGGCCGAAGTGGCTCAGGTTCCGGTTCTCCTCCACCGCCTTGCGCATTTCCTCGCGCATCTCGGCGCGATCGAAGCGGTGAAAACTGTCGCCTTCGATGATGGCGGAGTTGATCCCCTCGCGCAGGAAGATGTGCTCGAACGCGCGTTTGACGGTCGTGGTCCCGGCCCCGGACGAACCGGTGACGGCGACGATGGGATGTTTCTTCGACATGCAACCCTCCGAATTTCTAGTACTTGGTATGGCTAGCGATTTCGATCCGCGGGCGGCGGCGCGGTGCCGCACGGGGCGATAGCGCGAGGGCCTGCCTGGGAGGCAAGCCGTCGGGCTATCGCGCCGACAGGGAGCGGCCGACTATAGCACAGCCTCGTTCGAAAGCCGGCTTCGCCGCAACGGCCGTCTGCGACCGTCCGAGGGCGCGGGGCGCTGGTGTTTCAATGACTTGGCCGGACGTCCGCCGTGGCCGCCGTGGCGACCTCAGAGGTGATAGACGATGGCGGAGAGCCCGAGCAGGACCGCGACCCACACCACCATGCTGCCGGTGGGCCAAGACCTGGCGAGGATGCCGTGCGGCCCGTGGTGGGCGTAGAGGTTGTCCACCAGCCGCCGGGCGCGCGCCCAAGCCCGTTGTTCCATGTCGTGGCGGGCCGCGCTGGTGCGCAGGGTGAACTCCTGGCCCACTTCTTTCAGGAACTTGCGGTAGAACCAGTCGAAATCCAGGCTGATGGTCAGGGTGCGCTTCATCTGCTTCAGCATGACGAAGAAGGCGAAGCCTGCGAACAGCAGCAGCTGGCACTGGGAGGCGACGTGTTCGGCGGTATACGCCTGGTATTCCACCGGGTAGGGCAGGATCGCGTAAAGCGGGTCCGGGTAGACGCCCAGGCCGATGCACAGGAAGGAGAACAACCACATCGCCCAGCGCAGATTGGCCGGGGGCTCCTCCGGCCGCAGCCCCGAGTCCTTCTGGAAGAACACGAACCAGGGGAACTTTATGCCGGCGTGCAGGAAGACCCCCGCCGAGGCGGCCATCAGCAGCAGAAAGACCACGACCATGCCCTGCTCGGCGGCCGCGGTGGTCTCGAGCGACTTGGTGACGAAGCCCGAGGTGAACGGAAAGGCGGAGATCGCCAGGGCCCCGACGATGCCGTTGATCGTCGTCACCGGCATGGTCTGGAACAGTCCGCCGAGATCGGTGCACTTGCGTTTACCGGTCATCATCAGCACGCTGCCGGCCGACATCAGCAGCAGTGCCTTGTAGATGATGTGCGCGAAGGCGTGCGCCGCCGCGCCGTTCAGCGCCAGCTCGGTGCCGATGCCGATGGCCGTCACCATGAACCCCACCTGATTGACGATGCTGTAGGCGAGGATGCGGCGCATGTCGTTTTCGAGCAGGGCGTAGATGATGCCGTAGAACACCATGTACAGGCCCACCGGGATCAGGATGTCCGCGCCCGGGAAGCCGACCAGCAGGGCGTAGACGGCCGTCTTGGTGGTGAAGGCGGACAGGAACACCGTGCCGCTGGGGCTCGCCTCGGGGTAGGCGTCGGCGATCCAGGCCGACAGCGGCGGAGCACCGGCGTTGACCAGGAAGCCGATCAGGATCAGCACCGTGCCCAGGCTGTCGGGCGTCATGGGCCCGAGCGCGACCGTGCCCGTGGCGGCGACGTGGGCCACGATACCGGCCATCAGGATGACGCCGCCGAGCAGGTGCACCAGCAGGTAGCGCAGGCCCGCGGCGTAGGCCTTGTCGCTCCCGCCGGACCAGACCACCACGGTCGAGCCCAGCGCCATGACCTCCCAGAACACGAACAGGGTCAGCAGGTCGCCGGCGAAGGTCACGCCGATCGCCGCACCGGCGTAGACGAAGGCGGCGGTGAGCTCCATCGCGCTGGCCTGCCGGTAGGCGTACAGGCCGCCGGCCCAGGCCATGATGGCGAAAATGGTCGCGAACAGCCGGCCCTCGGTGGTCGCCTTGACCGGCTCCAGGGTGTAGTCGAGAAAATGCAGCTGGGCCGAGCTGCCGTCGGGCAGGGTCCAGACCAGCGCCAGCGCGACCAGAGGAAGGCCGAGCAGCAGGAGCACCCGGTAGCGCGGGGCGACCACGGGGATCAGCGCGGCGCCGAGCACCAGGACCAGCCCGGGCGGGAAACCGACCTCACCGATCATAGTAGTCGTCCTTGCGCTTCAGGAAGATGCCGAGCACCTTGGCGAGCGCCACCATGCCGGCGCAGNCGAAGCCGGGTTGTGCGAAATGCGGGTGGCCGTGGACGAAGAACTCAGGGACGATCGCCAGCACCAGCACGGCGATCTGCGCGGCCCAGAGCTTGGGCAGATTCGCGCGGCGGTACAGCCAGTGTTTGTGTTGCGTCATGACACAGTTCCTCGCAATGCACCGCCGAGGCGCCAAGAGTGCCCGGGAGCGAGACCTTTCCGGGCGACCGGGGGCAGGCGGCGCCGTGCCATTAACCCCCCACCATCTGCCGCGCCAGTTCCAGCGGCACGCCGGGAAGGAAGAACAGCAGCAGCGTCAGGGCGGCGGTCGCGGTGAGCGCCGCCACGATCGGCAGCGGGGCCTCGCCGTGGGCGCCGCTCGGTTCGTCGGTCGCCTCCTTGAAGAAGGCGGCGTAGACGATGGGCATGAAGTAGGCGGCGTTCAGCAGGGTCGAGACCACGATCACCAGGATCGCGGCGAACTGCTGGGTCTCGAAGGCGCCGAGCAGCATGTACCACTTTGAGAGGAAGCCCGCCGCCGGCGGCACCCCGATCATCGACAGGGCGCCGACCGCGAACGCGCCCATGGTCCAGGGCATGCGCCGGCCGATGCCGGCGAGCTGGCTGATCTCCGTCTTGTGGGCCGCGGTGTAGATCGAGCCGGCGGCGAAGAACAGCGTGATCTTGCCGAAGGCGTGCGCCGCGACGTGCAGGGCCGCCCCCACCGCCGAGATCGGCGCCAGGATGGCGGCCCCGAGCACCACGTAGGACAACTGGCTGACCGTGGAGTAGGCGAGGCGGCGCTTGAGGTTGTCCTGCCGCAGGGCGATCAGCGAGGCCGTGATGATGGTGAAGCCGGCGAGGTAGAGCAGCCAGTGGGTGGCAGGCTCGGCCTGCAGGGTGTCGATGCCGAACACGTACACCACGATCTTGACCACGCTGAACACGCCCGCCTTGACCACCGCCACCGCGTGCAGCAGCGCGCTCACCGGCGTGGGCGCCACCATGGCCGCGGGCAGCCAGCGGTGGACGGGCATCAGGGCCGCCTTGCCGATGCCGAACATGAACAGCGCCAGCAGCGCGCCGAGCGCCACGCCGTCGAGCCGGCCACCGAGGATGCCGCCCGGCACGAAGTCCAGCGTGCCCGCGACCGTCCAGGTCCAGATGATCGCGGGAAACAGCAAGCCGATGGAGGTGGCGATCAGGATGCCGAGGTAGGTGCGGCCCGCATGCATCGCCTCGCGATGGCCCTTGTGGGTGACCAGCGGGTAGGTCGAGAGCGTCAGCGCCTCGTAGAACACGAACAGGGTCAGCAGGTTGGCCGAGAAGGCGATGCCCATGGCCGCCGCCAGCGCGACCGCGAAGCAGACGTAGAAGCGGGTCTGGTGGCGTTCCTTGTTGCCGCGCATGTAACCGATCGAGTACAGCGAGTTGATCGGCCACAGCAGCGCGGCAATCCCGGCGAAGATCATGCCCAGCGGTTCGACGCGGAAGGCGAGCGTCAGACCGGGGAACGGCTCGGCCAGGGTCAGCGCGGGGCGGCCGCCGTCGAGGACCACGGGGATCAGGCTGGACACCAGCGCCAGCAGCAAGCCTGCCGTGGTCAGGGTCACGGCCTCGCGCAGGTTCGGCTTGCGGTGCGCCAGGGCGATGCCGATCGCCCCGAGCAGCGGCACGGCGAGCGTGAGGCCGAGCGTGATCTCCGGCGTCGCCATCAGGGGGGCGCGCCCAGCAGGCTGCGGGCGGCCGCGCTCGCCACGCCCACCGTCAGGTCGGTGTCGATGCCGAAGTAGACGTTGGCGAAGACCAGGATCCAGGTGGGTACGACCAGCGCGGCGGGCGCCTCGCTCACCGCCGCCATGCCTTCCGGCCGGCTGCGGAAATAAGCCGCTTCGACGACCCGCCAGATATAGACCACGGCGAGCAGCGAGGCGATCAGGATCAAGCCGACCACCGGCCACCAGCCGCGCTCGATCGCGCCGAGGATCAGGTACCATTTCGACACGAACCCGACCGTGAGCGGCACGCCGATCAGGCTGAGCCCGCCGGCGACGAAGGCCGCCATGGTCCAGGGCATCTGTCGACCCAGGCCCTGCATGCGGTCGATCTCCACGCTGCCGACGCGGTAGAACACCGCCCCCAGGGCGAGAAACAGGGCCCCTTTCATCAGGGCGTGGTTGAACAGGTGCAGCAGGGTCCCGGTCAGGCCGGTGACGCTGACCAGGCTGATGCCGAGGATCATGTAGCCGATCTGGGCCACCGACGAGTAGGCCAGCATGCGCTTGATGTCGTGCTGGAACATGGCCACCACCGAAGCGCTGAACACCGCCGCGAGCGCCAGCGGCAGCAGCAGCCAGTCGGCCTGCATGGCGTCGAACACGAAGACCGGACCGAACACGGTGAAGATGAAGCGCAGCAGCACGTACACCGCCACCTTGGTGGCGGTCGCGGCGAGGAAGGCGGTGACCGCCGACGGCGCAAAGGCGTAGGCGTTGGGCAACCACAGGTGCATCGGGAACAACGCCAGCTTCAGGCCGATACCGACCACCAGGAAGGCGAACGCGGTGTGCAGCGTGCGCGACTCGTGCAGCGGCATGATGCGCTCGGCCAGGTCCGCCATGTTGAGCGTGCCGGTGAGCATGTACAGCAGGCCGACGCCGATCAGGATGAAGGTGGCCCCGATGGTGCCCATGATCAGGTACTGGTAGGAGGCGGTGAGCGAGCGCCGGTCCCTGCCCAGGCTGATCAGCGTGTAGGTCGAGAGCGAGGAGATCTCCAGCAGGACGAACAGGTTGAACGCGTCGCCGGTGATGGTGATGCCGAGCAGGCCTGCCAGGCACAGCAACAGCGCGGTGAAGAAATAGCGGTGCTGGTCTTCCGGGATCTCCCGCTGCACGCTGGTCCACGAATAGGGCAGCACGATCGCGCCGACCCCGGAGACGACCAGCAGGACGA
This sequence comes from Gammaproteobacteria bacterium, assembly GCA_037382265.1. Taxonomy (GTDB): domain Bacteria; phylum Pseudomonadota; class Gammaproteobacteria; order Chromatiales; family Chromatiaceae; genus JARRQB01. The sequence goes on from JARRQB010000163.1 coordinate 5,680, forward strand.
AGGCGCTCAGGCGGTCGACCACGTAGTCGATGCCGAACGGGGCGTCCCAGTTGCCGAACGCGTAGTGCGCTTCGCTGCCGTCGAGCACCGCGAGCAACAGGGCCGCGCTGATCGCCAGGCCGAGCCAGGCGATCAGGGTGGCGAACAGCCAGGCCAGCCGGCCGCGGCCGATCAGTACGCACACCGGCGCCGCCAGCAAGGGGACCACCACTTGCAGGGCGGGGAGGTTGGCGGCGATCACAGGGGCTCGTCCCGGTCGTAGATCTCGTCTTCCTCGATCGTCCCGTAGGCCTCCTTGATGCGCACCACCAGGGCGAGCCCCAGCGCGGTCGTGGCCACGCCGACCACGATGGCGGTCAGGATCAGGACGTGCGGCAAGGGGTTGGAGTAGGCGCTGCCGCCGTCGATCAGGATCGGTGCGGTGCCGCCGTGCACCTTGCCCATGGAGATGTAGAGCACGAACACCGAGGTCTGGAAGACGTTCAGCCCGACGATCTTCTTGATCAGGTTGCCGCGCGCGATGACCACGTAGAAGCCGGCCATCATCAGGAAGATGACGATCCAGTAGTTGTACAGGCCAAGCGCGTTCACGCCGACCCCGACCGGCCGGCGAAAGCGAAGAAGATGCTGATCATCACCGCCGCCACGGTGATGCCCACGCCGAGCTCGATGAGCAGGATGCCCAGGTGCTGGCCGTGCACCGCGTCGTGGCTCAGTACGCTGTAGTCGAGGAACTTGCCTCCCATCAGCATGGTGACCACACCGACGCCGCCGTAGATCAGCACCCCCAGGGCGGCCAGCGGGCGCAGTATGCCGGGCGGCACCAGCTCCATGGCCCGGTCCAGGCCGTAGGCCAGGGTGTAGAGGATGACGCCGGCGGCGAAGATCACGCCCGCCTGGAAACCGCCGCCGGGGCCGAAGTCGCCGTGAAACTGGACGTACAGCGCGAACAGCAGGATGAAGGGAATGATCAGCTTGGCGATGATCCGCAGGACCGGCTGTTCGTTCATGGCGCTTCGTCCGTCGACTTGGCTTGCTTGCGCCGGCGCAGGCCCAGCAGGGCGAGCACGCCGACCCCAGCGGTGAAGATCACCGTCACCTCGCCCAAGGTGTCGTAGCCACGGTAGCTCGCCAGCACCGAGGTCACCATGTTGGGGACGCCGATCTCACGCGGCGAGTCCAGGATGTAGCGCGGCGCCACATGCGCGTGAATCGGCGCCCCCGGGTCGCCGAACGAGGGCATGTCGGCGGTACCCCAGATCAACACCGCGCCGGTGACGGTCACCACCGCGAGCGGTATCG
>JARRQB010000164.1:0-4223 GCA_037382265.1 Gammaproteobacteria bacterium
CGATTGCGTGCCCGCGCGGTGGCAAGATAGCCCGAGTGGGGATTGAGCCAGTCGCGGCTCGGGCCACCCTCTTTGGCGGTGAGGATCTCGACCGTCTGGCCGCTCTCCAGCGGCTGCGTCAAGGTAATGATGCGTCCGTCGGCCTTGGCACCGCGGCAGCGGTGCCCCACCGAGGTGTGGATCGCGTAGGCAAAGTCGACGGCGGTCGCCCCCTTGGGCAACTCGATTACCCGGCCCTGCGGGGTGAGGACGTAGATGCGGCGGGCCTCGAACTCGCTCTCGTCACCCTCGTCGGGCACGTCGTCGGAGTTCTCCAGCCAACGCCGCATCCAGTGCACGCGCCGTTCGAGGTCGGCGTCGGCGCCGCGGCTCTCCTTGTAGCGCCAGTGGGCGGCGACGCCGCGCTCGGCGTGTTCGTGCATCTCGCGGGTGCGCACCTGGACCTCGAGCGGGCGGCCGTCGTCGCCCACCACGGCGGTGTGCAACGAACTGTAGCCGTTGCCCTTGGGGCGTGCGATGTAGTCGTCGAACTCGCCCGGCACCGGCCGCCACAGGCCGTGCACGATCCCCAACACCTCGTAGCACTGCGCCACGGTGTCGACCAGCACGCGCACCGCACGCACGTCGAATACCTGGTCGAAGCCCACGCGTTTGCGCTGCATCTTCTTCCAGATGCTGTAGATGTGCTTCGGCCGACCGCTGATCTCGGCATTGATGTCGTGCATCCGGCACTCCGCCTGCAGGCGTCCGATCACGTCGGCGATGAAATCCTCGCGTTCGCGCCGCTTGCCGTCCAGCTGACGGGCCAGTTCCTTGTAGGTCTCCGGCTCGAGGTACCGCAGACTGAGGTCCTCGAGTTCCCACTTCATCTGCCAGATACCCAACCGGTTGGCCAGCGGCGCGTGCACTAAGCGGGTCTCGCGCGCCACCGTCAACTGCGCCTCGCGCTCCAGCCGGTGCAGACCGCGCATCAGGCGCAGACGCTTGGCCAGCACCACCAGCAGTACGCGCACGTCGTCGGCCAGACCGAGCAGCAGGCGGCGCAGCGCCTCGACGCCGGAACCCTCGTCTCCGCCCCCTCTGGCGCCCGACGCCGAGAGGTCGCGGATGCGCGAACCCAGCGCCAGCATGTCGGCGACGCGCTCGCCGTAGCGGCTGGCGATCGCCTGCCGGTCGAAGCCCGGGCCGCGGGGGATCTCCGAAAGCACCGCGGCCACGAGGGTTTCAGTATCGAGCTTCAGGCCGTTCAGGATGTCGGCCGTCTGCAGCAGCCCGAGCAGCTTGCCGGTGCCGTCGGGCATGGTCTCGCCGGTGTGACGCGCGGCCGCCTCCGCCACCGCACCGCGCAGACGCTCGACGTCCGCGGCGCCCCGATGGCCTCGCAGGGATGCGAGCCAGGCCTCGACCTGGGCGGGCGTGACGTCGCCGTCACGCGGCAGCAGGCTGACCGGGGAGACCATCGGGCCGATGCTGAGGGGGTGGGCGGCGGTCGCGGTCAGTCCAGCAAGTGGCTGACCAGGCCGTCGGCGAGCTTGGGCTCGAACCAGGTGGACTTTGGCGGCATGACATCGCCGGCATCGGCGACGGCCATGAGCGCCTCCATGCTGGTCGGGTAGAGTGCGAAGGCCACCGCCCAGCCTTCGTCCACCCGCCGCGCCAGTTCCCCCAGGCCGCGGATGCCGCCGACGAAATCGATGCGGTCGTCACGCCGCGGGTCGGAGATGCCCAGCACGGGCTCGATCAGGTTGTCCTGGAGCACACTGACGTCGAGACGGGCAACCGGGTCGTCGGCAGGCACCCGCACCGGGTCGACGGCGAGCCGGTACCAGCGACCGCCGAGGTACATGCCGTACTCGCCGCTGCGGGTGGGCTTCACCGGGATGTCCGAGGGTTCGACCGTAAAGGCATCGGCCACTCGCTCCAAGAACACGGCCGGACCCAGGCCGGCCGGAAACTCCCGCACGACCCGGTTGTAGTCGAGGATCTGCATCTGGTCGTGCGGAAAGATGACGCTGAGGAAGTAGTCGTAATCCTCGCCGCCGTGGTGCGACGGGTTGGCCTGCCGGCGTGCCGCCGCGACCCGCGCCGCGGCGGCCGAACGATGGTGCCCGTCGGCGACGTACAGGGCGTCCAGGCGGTCGAAGGCCGCCGTCAAACCCTCGAGCGCCCCGGCCCCGGCCAGGTGCCAGACTTGATGCCGCACGCCGTCGCGCGCGGTGACGTCGATCGCCGGCGGCTCGGACTCGGCCAACGCGGCCAGTGTCGCGTCGATCTCGTCGTCGCTCCGGTAGACCAGGAAGACCGGGCCGGTCTGAGCATCGAGCGCCTCGATCTGCCGCACCCGGTCGTCCTCTTTCACCGGCCGGGTGAACTCATGCTTCTTGATCCGACCCGACTCGTAGGCCTCGACCGAGGCGGCCGCGACAATGCCGGTCTGCACGTGCGCGCCCATGGTCAGGCGGTAGACGTAGTAGGCGGGCGCCGGGTCCTGTTCCAGCACACCCTCGGCACGCATGCGATCGAGGTTTTCACGCGCCTTGGCGTACACCCTGGGATCGTGCGGGTCGACCTCGTCGGGCAGGTCGATCTCCGCACGGGAAATGTGGAGAAAACTCCAGGGCCGACCGGCGGCCATCTCCTTGGCCTCGGCTCGACTCATCACGTCATAGGGAGGGGCGACGACCTCGTCGGCCTTGCCGGGTGCCGGGCGCAGGCCGGCAAAGGGTTTGATCAGGGACATGCGTCCTCCCGTTCGTCTGGTTAACCGCGTTATTTTTTCAGAGCCCGCCGGACGCGGCAAATCAAGCCCCGCCGCGGCGATGCATGAGCCAGCCCGCGATCACGATACCGGCCGTCACCAGCACCACCAGGATACTCGCCAGCGCATTGATCTCGGGGCTCACGCCGAGGCGTACGCTCGAATACACCACCATCGGCAGGGTCGATGCCCCCGGTCCCGACACGAAGCTCGCGATCACCAGATCGTCCAGCGACAACGTGAACGCGAGCAGCCAGCCAGCCGCCAACGCCGGTGCGATCAGCGGCAGCGTGATCACGAAGAACACCTTCCAGGGCCGGGCGCCGAGGTCCAGCGCCGCCTCTTCCAGGGCCGGGTCGAGCCGCACCAGGCGCGACTGTACGATGACCGCGACATAGGCGAGCGAGAAGGTCACGTGGGCGATGGTGATGGTGGTCATGCCCCGTCCCGGCGGCCAGCCGACCGCCTGTTCCATGGCGACGAACAGCAGCAGCGAGGCGAGTCCCAGGATCACGTCCGGCACCACCAGCGGCGCCCCGACCATCAGGGCCAGGGCGGTACGGCCGCGGAAGCGGCGAAAGCGCACCAGCGCGGTGCCCGCCAGCGTGCCCAGCACCAGGGCCAGACTCGCGTTCATGACCGCGATGCGCAGGCTCACGCCGGCGGCGCCGAGCAGTTGTTCGTTCTCGAGCAGGCTGCGATACCACTTGGTGGAAAAGCCGGCCCACACGGTCACCAGGCGCGACTCGTTGAACGAGTAAACGATCAGCGACACGATCGGCGCGTACAGGAAGGCGTAACCGAAGGCCAACACGCTGAACACCAGGCTCGGCCGCCGGATGGTCACCCCTCGCCCTCCGCCGCCCTGGCACGCTCGAGCAGCAGCACTGGCACCACCAGCAGGGCGAGCAGCGCCACCGCCACCGTGGCCGCCACGGGCCAGTCGCGGTTGTTGAAGAATTCCGACCACAGCAGCTTGCCGATCATCAGGCTGTCCGGGCCGCCGAGCAGGTCCGGAATGACGAACTCGCCCACCGCCGGCACGAACACCAGCAGAGAGCCGGCCACGATGCCGGGCAGCGACAACGGCACGGTCACCCGCCAGAACGCGCACAGCGGGCGGCATCCCAGGTCGGCGGCGGCCTCCAGCAGGCTCCCGTCCATGCGCGACAGGGTGGCGTACAGCGGCAGGATCATGAACGGCAGGTAGCCGTAGACGATACCCAGGTACACCGCAAAATCGGTGTGCAGCAGCGCCAGCGGCTGTTCGACGAGACCAAGCTTCAGCAACACGTTGTTGAGCAGGCCGTTGCCCTTGAGAATCCCCATCCAGGCGTAGACGCGGATCAGGAAGCTCGTCCAGAACGGCAGGATCACCAGCATTAACAGGGGCACGCGCAGCGCCTCGCGGTCGAGCGCGATCCCCAACGCCATCGGGTAACCGATGAGCAGACACAGCAGCGTC
>JARRQB010000165.1:0-4221 GCA_037382265.1 Gammaproteobacteria bacterium
GTCCACCGCTGTCGAGCACCGCCGCGGCGATGGGCGGCAGGCCGCGCGCGGCGGCTTCGGCGAAGGCTGCGTCGATGAGCCGGTTGGCCTGCTCCAGGTTCAGATCGGACACGTCGTTATCCCCCTCGTGATCGGGCCGAACGGGCGATCGGCCGTTCCGCAACGGCTTGCGGGTGAATGAGCCTCGCATTTGGAGGCTACAATGGAACGAATATTGTCGCCCCGCCAGCGGCGCACGCCAACGACGGCGCACGAAGACACCAACGTTCACTGAACGCCCACCCTGAGACGAGGAACCCGCGACGCCATGGAAGCCAAACCCGTTGTTCTAGTGGCAAGACGGCTGCCCGAGGCCGTGGAAGCGCGCGTGCGGCGCGACTACGACGCGCGCCTGAACGCCGACGACGAAGTCTACTCGAGCGAGCGCCTGATCGAACTGTCGGCCGGCGCCGCTGCCATCATCCCCTGCCACACCGAAAAGCTGACGGCCGAGGTGATCGGCCGCCTGCCCGCAAGCGTACGGGCCATCTGCAGCTTTTCCGTGGGCTACGACCACATCGACCTGGCAGCCGCCAAGGCGCGCGGCATCCTGGTCACCAACACCCCGGAGGTGTTGAGCGATGCCACGGCCGAGGTCGCGATGCTGCTGATGCTGGGCGCGGCGCGCCGGGCCCACGAGGGCACGCGTATGCTGCGCACCAACACCTGGGCCGACTGGAGCCCCACCGGCCAGTTGGGCATTCAGGTGACGGGCAAGCGCTTGGGCATCATCGGCATGGGCCGGGTCGGGCAGATCCTGGCACGGCGGGCACGCGGCTTCGACATGGAGGTCCACTATTACAACCGCCATCGCCTGCCCGCCCAAATCGAAGCCGGCGCAGTCTTTCACGCCTCGCTGGACAGCCTGCTGCCGCAGAGCCAGTTTCTGTCGATCCACTGCCCGGCGACGCCGGAGACCCACCACTTGCTCAATGCGGAGCGGATCGCGCAATTGCCCGACGACGCCGTGGTGGTCAACACCGCGCGCGGCGCGGTGGTCGACGACGACGCGCTGATCGCGGCACTGCAGGCGGGCAAGCTGTTCGCCGCCGGACTCGACGTGTTCAACAACGAGCCCGACATCGATCCCAGGTACCGAGAGCTCGACAACAGCTTCCTGCTACCGCACATCGGTAGCGCCACCCGCGAGACGCGGGACGCCATGGGGTTCCGCGCCCTGGACAATCTGGATGCGATCATGGCCGGGCGCGAACCGCGCGACCGCCTGGTCTGAGCTTCGCGGCATCCGCGACCGCGGCCGCCACCGGGGCGAAATCTACGGTGTTCAATCTCCTGGCTGGGCCTTTTTCTTGCGCAGGGAATCCCAGAAATCGTAGATCGCGAGCAGCGACACCAGCGCGATCACCACGATCAGGTCGATGTCGGGGACGAACCAGGCGACCACGCTGAGAAAGACGATCATCGTCGCCAGGGCCACTACCGCCATGATCTTGTCTGTCATCTCATCACCTCTTCCGGTCCGAGGCACTCAGTCCGCCAGTGAATTGACCAGCCAGCGCGCCGTACGCAGCAGCCGTGCATCGTCGTTGCGGCGGCCAACCAGTTGCACCCCGATCGGCAGCCCCCGGGCACCGGTCAGCAGCGGCAAGGTCACCGCGGGCACGCCGAGCAGCGACCACAGCGTACAGAAGGCCGCACTGCCGGTGGTCTCCAGGCTGGCCGGGGCCTCGCCGGCGGCGGCCGGGGTCAAGATCGCGTCATAGCGTTCGAACAACTCATCGAGCCCGGCGTACAGCGGCTCGCGCCAGTCCAGCGCGGCGAGGTAGTCGGTCGCGGCAATCGTGCGCCCCTCGGTGACGGCGTCGCGCGTTTCGTCGGCCAGGCGCTCGGACCCACGGTCGTAGTACGGGCGCAGATTGTGGGCGATCTCGGCCAGCATGATGCGGCGGTGCGCCGTCGCACCCTCGGCATAGATCGGCGGCAGGTCGACTTGGTCGCAGCGGTCGCCGAGCGCCGTCGCCAGTTCGGCAAAGCCTGCGGCGCAGTCGGGCTCGATCTGCGACCAGGCCGGCGTCTTGACGAAGGCGAGCTGGGGCGCGACCGGCGGGTCGGACAGCGCCGTGTCGAGGATCCGCGGCGCGGCTGCCGGCGCGGTGTCCGGATCCTTCGGGTCGTGCCCGGCTAGCACGTCCGCGAGCAATGCCGCGTCTTCGATGGTCCGGCCGAAGGTCCCGACCGTGTCGAGGTGCCGCGAGGTGCGCAGAACGCCGCTGCGCGGAATCAGACCGAAGGTCGGTTTGAAGCCGACCACACCGCAGTACGAGGCGGGACGGATGATCGAGCCGCCGGTCTGGGTGCCGACCGCGAGCGGCACCATGCCACTTGCTACCGCGGCTGCCGAACCGGCCGAGGAGCCGCCCGGGGTGTGTTCGGGATGATGCGGGTTGCGGGTCTTGGCCGGCGCGAGATAGGCGCACTCGGTGGTGACCGTCTTGCCGAGAATCACCGCGCCGGCGGCGCGCAGGCGGCCGACCAGCCAGGCATCGTCCTCGGGTCGGCGCCCGGCGTCCAGAGCGTTGCCGTTCTCGGTCGGCAGGTCCTTGGTGTCGACGATGTCTTTCAGTCCGACCGGCAGTCCGTGCAACGGCCCGATCGCCTGACCCGAGCGTCGGTGGGCGTCGAGCATCTGTGCCTGGCGCATGACCAGATCCTGATCGAGCTGTGCCCAGGCCTGGACCTGGGGTTCGCGCTCGGCGCAGCGCTGCAGGCAGGCGGCGGCGAGAGCCGTCGCATCGAGCGCGCCGCCGGCCAGGCGCTCGCGGGCCTGCAGCGCCGTCAGGTCGGCCAGCGCCGAATCGGCCCGGCCGAGCGGCAGTCGCTCAATTTCCGCCATAGATCAGTTCCGGCAGCCAATGGGTTACGGCCGGCACGTTGTACAGGATGATCATCGCGAACAGCACCATCGCCAGGTAGGGATAATTGCCCTTGAAGATCTGGTTCAGCTGCACGTGCGGCGGTGCGATGCCCTTCAGGTAGTAGGCCGACATAGCCATAGGCGGCGTCAGGAAGGAGGTCTGCAGATTGAGTGCCACCAGGATGCCGAAGAACAGCGGGTCGATGCCGAAGTGCGGCAGCAGCGGCAGGAAGATCGGCACGAAGATGATGATGATCTCCGACCATTCCAGCGGCCAACCGAGCAGGAAGATGATGACCTGCGCCATGATCAGGAACATCACCGGTGAGATGTCAAGGCCGGTGACGAACTCGTTGATGATCTGCTCGCCGCCCAGGTAGGAGAACACCGAGGAGAAGGTCCAGGAGCCGACGAACAACCAGCACACCATCGCCGTCGTGCGCACCGTCAGGTAGACGGATTCGCGCAGCCGCTGCCAGGTAAAGGCCCGGTAGACGAAGGTCAGCAGGAGTCCGCCGAGGGCGCCCATCGCGGCCGCCTCCGAGGGTGTCGCCAGTCCGAACAGGATCGCGCCCAGCACCGCCAGGATCAGGAAAGCGAGCGGAAAGAAGGACGTCAGCAGCTGAATGATGATCTGGTAGGTGCTGTATTGACCGACCTCTTCGCGGCTCGGCTTGGGTGCGAGCTTCGGCTGCAGCATCGAGCGCGTGACCACGTAGACAATGTAGAGCCCCGCCAGCAGTAACCCGGGTAAGAGCGCCCCCGCGTACAGCTTGACGATCGAGACCCCGGAGGCCGCCGCGTAAACGATCAGCATGATCGACGGCGGGATCAGGATGCCCAGGGTGCCGCCGGCGCAGATCACGCCCGAGGCGAGGCTGGTGTCGTAGCGCGCCTTCAGCATCGCGGGGAAGGCAAGCAGGCCCATCAGGGTCACCACCGCCCCGACGATGCCGGTCGCGGTCGCGAACAGCGTGCAGGTGATCAGCGCGGCCACCGCCATCGAGCCGGGAATGGCACGCGCCGCAATATTGAGCGTGTGGAACAGCCGCGCGACGATGTTGGCGCGCTCCACGATGTAGCCCATGAACAGGAACAGCGGCACCGCGGTCAGCACGTCGTTGTCCATGACCGAATAGGTCTGGTTCACGAACAAGTCGAAGATGCGGTTGTTGAACAGGCCTTCGACCCACAGCTCGGCCTGCTCCCACCAGCTGGGGTCGCCCTTTTCGATGGCCCGGTCCAGGGAACGCCACATGCGGTCGGGGTCGAAGTAGGCGTAGTAACCGAACATGATGCCCATCGCC
>JARRQB010000166.1:0-4204 GCA_037382265.1 Gammaproteobacteria bacterium
GTCGATGCCAAGGTCTTCCGCCTGGCCCTCGACGAAGGTGCCGTCCTGGTTGCGATAATTCACTTCCCCGTCGGCGTTGACCAGGAAGCCTTCGTCGACCTCGCCGGTGTAGCGGCCGAAATGGTAGTCGTCTTGGTCCTGGTAACCGATGCCGGCCTCCACCCAGCCGGACCAGCCCGAGTAGTCCGGGCAGTACTTGCACTCCGGAGGTTCCTTGCCGGCGGTCTCGGCATCGTCGGCCGCCAGCGCGGGCGGCGCGAGAAAGGTGAAGAGCAGACAAGCATGCAGCGGGTAGTTGTTTGCGGTCATGTTCGGTTCCCTTGGCGAGGATCCCATCGACGTCTGTTGGCTTGTTCTCGAGTCCCCTTCCCCGTCAGCGCAACTGGGTGACGCCTGAAGGGTGGTTACTGCCGTGCGTGTTGGCATGGCAGTTCATGCAGCCCTTGACACTCAGGAATATCGACGGAATGCGTGACCCGTCGTAATTGACGCTCGGGTGGCCGGCCGCCGCGTGGCACTGCTGACACAGCTGAGGCGGCCGCTTTTTGAGTAGCGCGGGCAGGTTGGAACCGTGCGGCATGTGGCACAGGGTGCAATCCTCCGCGGCCGGCGCATGTTCCCATAGGAACGGGCCCCGCTTCTCGGCGTGGCAGGAGGTGCACTTCTCGCGCAGCGTCATCGACACCAGCAACCCCTTGCCGTCCTCGCCATGGACGTCGTGACACTCGCTGCACGACATCTGACCCTCGCGCACCGGGTGTCGAGAGGCCTGGAAGAACTTCGCCCGCTGGTTGACGTGGCAGCTGTAGCAGACGTCGGGCTGCTCGCTGCGCTCGAGCACGGGGTCGTGGGCCACGTGGACCTTGTGGCACGACGCGCAGCCGACGTCGTTGAACTCATGGGTGCTGCCCTGCCAGTCGATGCGCTGGTGGTTCTGGTGACACGTCAGGCAGCGCGCGTTCTGGTCCTTTACCGGCGTCCAGGCGTCCTTGCCGAAATTGATGATGGGCGCCTTGGGTTGGCCTCGCCTGGGTCTTTTTTCGTGCTCGCCACCCGGGCCGTGACAGGCCTCGCACTGGTCGTTGGCGAAGGGCGTGCGCTCGTCCGCCACCGTCGCGTGCGGGGTCTTGAACAGCGGCATGACCGGATACTCGTTGCTCTCGTCGTGACATTTCAGGCAGCTGTCGGCGCCCTGCTTTGCCGGCGGCGCGCTCAGCACTTCGCCGACGCGCTCCTCGGCCTGTTCCGCCGTCAGGCGGGGACTGGCCTCTTCCTCCTCGTCGTCCGCCGCGTAGAGCACGCTCGGTCCCGCGCTCAGGACGGCAAGGAGGAGGAACCTCAGGAAGAGATGTTCGGCGATCACTTTGCACATTCGCGTAACCCAAGTTTCGTTCGCTTGCTGTAAGGCCCAGGCGCACGCCGCAGGCGGTCGACCGGGAGGCAAGGTCGCGTGGCCCAACCCGCCCCGGGGACCTTCGTCACTCTATGCCGTGCACGACGCGGACGTCCTTGCCGCCGCCAGGCCCGTGGCACTCGGCACAACGCTCGTATACCGCGCCGTTCAGCCACTGCTCCTGGGTGAAGTCCCCCACGGACGCGCCGCCGACCCCCATGGTGCTCATGTGGGTACGCGTGGCCGCGCTATCGTGACACCCCATGCAGGCGGCAGCATAGGGCGAGAACACCCGTCTTTGCTCCAGGTCATCCTCGCGCGTCACCGCGGCTCCCATGGCGCCCGCATTGACGTTGTAGGTGTTGCCCGCGTGGCAGGCCGTGCAGTCGGCGAGTATCCCGGGATACTGCGTCTCGCCACTGAGGTCCTCGTCCCCGTGCATGTAGGGCGTCGCCCGCGCCTCGGCACCGTGGATGCCGTGGATCATGGTCTTGAACTCGTAGCTCTGGTTCATGCGGATGTTGGTCCCCGGGATCACCGGCTCCACCACTCCGCCGTCCACGATCTCGTCGCTCATCTCGGTACTGGAGGCCTGGTTCGGCGTGTGACAGACCGCACAGGCAACCACGGAGCTGCGCTCGCCCCGGTGGAAGGCGTTGGCCTTGGTGTTCGAGCCGGACGCACTGCCGAGCAGACTGTGGCAGTCGTTGCACTTGGCATCGGCGACCACGACGCGGCGCGCGTTGAGCGCGGAACCGTCCACCGAGAAGTCCTGCACCGCATTGATCACCGGGACCCTGACGCGCTGGTCCCAGTCCCACTCGACGCCGTTCGCCGCGGCGTTGCCCGCGGTGATCTCGACCCCGGCAGCCAGCGCGTTGCGATAGGCCACGACGTCGACCACCTTGCGCTCCTGTGCCTGCCCGCTGCTGAGCAGGCGCGCCGTACCCAAGGCCTCCGCCGGCACCTGCAGCGTCGCGGTGTAACTGCCGTCGTCGTTGGGGGTACCCATCCAGGCGTAAACGCTCGCGTCACGGTTGGAGTAATCGTCGATGCCCGGATTCGCACTCGGCAGGGTCAGCGACGCGAGATACAGGGAGAAGCGCGAGAACGGCGCCCCTTCCAGATCGCGGCAGTCGCCCGGCGAGGCGCCGGCCTCGACGGCGGCCAGACACGCCGTGAGCCCCTCGGTCAAATCGTACGGCTGCCCACTGGCCGGATCGGTCATCGAATAGGTGATCGATACGCTACGCGAGTCGCCGTCATAGTCCAGGTTCAGGATGTTGAACCGGTAGTTCTTCGAATGCTCTTCCAGCTGGTTCCAATGCACGTTCACGACGCTGCTGTCGCTCGAGGCACCGCCGTGGCAGGCCCGGCACGCCGAGTTGTCCTCGGTGCCGTCGTCGGCGATGAAGTCGTAGCCCTGGTGCTGGTTGAAATCGACGTCTTCGTGGCAGGACAGGCAGGCCTGCTGCGTGGGCCTCAGGTTCCAGTAGTCTCCCTGCGGCGTTTCGGGGTCGGCGCTGTCATGGCACTTGCTGCAGTTGCGCAAGTCCTGCGGGTAACCGACGTCGGACCACTCGTGGACCGTGCCGCCGAAACCGGCGATGCGGTACTCGGACTCGAGCGCCCGGCCCTTGTGGATCTTGTGCACCATGACCTTGAAGTCGATCGGGCTGCCGAACTCCACGTCGATCGAGCCGGGGTTGTGGCACATGACGCAATACTCGGTCTCGACCCGCCCGCCGTGGGCGATCAGCTGGTTGTGGCACTCGTTGCAGGAAGCCTCGTCGGCGACGCGGTGCGTCTGCGCAGGGTCGGTGAGGGCCACCGAGGCGCCGCCGTCGAAGCGGAAATCGAAGTGCGGGTTGAACAGGATGCGGTTGTCGTCCTGGTCCCGCAACTCCAGTTGGATGGCCACGCGATGGGTGGCTGCCGGGTCCCAGATGGGGTCGGTGTCGTCCGGACGCGTCGCGTTCACGATGTCCGTGGCCATGGCATAGCTGTAATAGCCCGCCTCGTGGTAGCTCAGGGTGCCCGCGGTGCCGCTCTCGTAGGTTGCCTGAACCCCGTCGGTTATCGCCGAGCCGGACTTGGTCCGGTAGATGTAACTCACCCACTCGTCCGCCTCGCCCGTACCCTCCACGCCGACCACGCCGGGACTGCCCGGCACCAGCTTGGCGAGCGCGACGCGTAGGTTGCTGCCCTGCAGACCGGTGACCACGCGGCCCGCGGTGTCCGTCAGGACGAAGTTCACCACCGCAGGGCTGCTCACCGTCACGGCAGCAACGCCGTCGGGCAGGCTGGCGCTGAACGGCGCCGTGGGGTCGCTCACAGCCAATTGCGCCGTGCCGGCCTGGATCTGGGTCACCGGCACGGTCCCTGCTACCGGCGGCGTCTCCTCTTCGACCGGCGGCGGATTGCCACCGGACACCTCGCCACCGTCACTGCCCCCGCTGTTGCAGCCGGCGAGTGTGATCAGCAGCACCGCAACCAAGGTCGCACTTCCAGCCGAAAAGCCGTTTGAAACAGCCATGCGTCTCCCCTCTCCTGACACGGGGTGAGTCTTCTCGGATTCACCAAAAAAACCCCCCGCCGAAGCGGGGGGTGAGTTTGGGGAGTTGCTACCTACACAACAGCACGTGATCGGTGGCTATGGCAGGGAACAATCTCCCTTCGCTTGTTACTCAGCTAGATCCTCTCCAGTCGCGACCACGTAGTCTTTCAGGCCGTGGACGACGTACAGGTCCTTCTCCTGGCCCTCGCCGTGGCACACCAGACATCCCGGGGTCACCTGCTCCTGGTCGCTGA
>JARRQB010000167.1:0-5744 GCA_037382265.1 Gammaproteobacteria bacterium
GCGCCGGATGGCCGCTTTCTGTTCCTCAGTGACGTCGAACTCCCCGCCGAGGTCGGGCGCAGTTTTGCCGAGTCGGTCTATCTGGGCTCGCGCCGGGTCGAGGTGTTCCCGGATCTGGCGCGCGAGGTGCACGGCTATCTGATGACTAATTTCGAGGGGTACCGGTGAGCGAACTGCTGCGCAGACGCTGGGACCTGTTGCTGTTGCTCGGCCTGCAGGCGGTGTTCCTCGCCGCGCCGCAGCTCGACCTGTGGGTGGCGGGTCGCTTCTATGACCCCGGGGCCGGTTTCTTCCTGAGCTCCAATCCGCTGGTACGTTTCGTGTACCACGTCTTCGCCGACTTGCACGTGTTCATCCTGATCGCGCTGGTGTGGCTGTTCGTGGCGAGCTGGACCTGGCGTCGCAAGGCGGAGGCGGGGCTGCGCCGGCGCCTGCTGTTCCTGTTCCTGGTGCTGGCCCTCGGCCCCGGTCTGCTGGTCAACGGCGTGTTCAAGGCCGAGTCGGGACGGGCACGGCCGCACCAGGTGGTGCCGTTCGGCGGCGAAAGACAGTTCACGGCGGTGTTCACGCCGGCCGATCAGTGCGAAAAAAACTGTTCCTTCGTCAGCGGCCATGCCTCCATGGGCTTCTATCTCATCGCCCTTGCCTGGGTGACCTGCCGGCGTGGCTGGTTTGCGGTCGGCCTGTTCTGCGGCGCACTCGTGGGCCTGGGTCGCATGCTGCAGGGAGCGCACTTCCTGAGCGACGTGATCTTCTCGTTCTGGGTGGTGTACGGAGTGTGCGTGCTGCTCGCCTGGTGGCTGCTCGACCAGCGCAGCATCCGCGACTGTCCGGACCCGGCGGCGAGCCGGCCGGCCTGAGGCGCCAACCGGCGCGTGCGGAGACCCGAGTTCAAGCGCTCGGGGTCAACTACTGGCTGATGTCCAGCGTGCGCAGCGGGTAGCCGCGGTCGCGGTAAAACCGAAACCGCTCGCGGCTGGCGGCGCGCGCGGCGGCCTCGTCGTCCACGCACTCGGCGACGCGCGCGAAGCGGCTGAAAAAGGTCGGCACCGACTGTGCGAGATTGATCAGGACGTCGTGTTCCCCGCCCGGGTCATCCCCCGCCGTCAACAGCACCGGATTGAGTGCCGGGTCCGCCTCGCCGAGGACCCCGTGAGGCACGAAGCTGCGATCACGGTAGGTCCACAGCAGCCGGTTCATGTGCGTCGTCAGCTCGGGGGCTTCTCCTTGCCCGACTTCCAGGCGACGCCGGCGATGTCCAGATGTGCCCACTTGTATTCCTTGGCGAAGCGCGACAGGAAACAGGCGGCGGTGATACTGCCGGCCGGGCGGCCGCCGATGTTGGCCAAGTCGGCGAAGTTGCTCTGCAGCTGTTCCTGGTACTCGTCCCACAAGGGCAGTTGCCAGGCGCGGTCGCCGACCTGGCTGCCGGCCTCGAGCAACTGTTCGGCGAGGCCCTGGTCGTTCGCCATTAGCCCTGATGCCTGGTGGCCGAGGGCGATGATGCAGGCGCCGGTCAAGGTGGCGACGTCGATCACGACGTCGGGTTCGAACCGTCCCGTGTAGGTCAGGGCATCGCAGAGGATGAGCCGGCCCTGAATCAGACGGCCCTCGGCGTCGGTGTTGAGCACCTCGATGGTCTGGCCGGACATGCTGGTGACGATGTCGCCGGGCTTGTTGGCAGCGCCGTCGGGCAGGTTCTCGGACGAGGGGACGACGCCCACCACGTTCAAGGGCAACTGCATGGTCACGCAGGCCGCCATGGCGCCGAGCACGCTGGCCCCGCCGCACATGTCGTACTTCATCTCGTCCATCTCGGCGGCGGGTTTGATCGAGATGCCCCCCGCGTCGAACGTGAGGCCCTTGCCGACCAGCGCCACCGGTTTGCTGCCGGGCTTGCCGCCCCGGTATTCCATGACGATCAGCTTGGCGGGTTCGCGGCTGCCTCGCGACACGGACAACAGGGCGCCCATGCCCAGCTTGTGCATGTCCTTCTCTTCGAGCACGCTGACCTTGAGCTTGCGCGAGCGCCGCCCGATCTCGCGCGCCTGCTGGGCCAGATAGGCCGGGGTGCAGACGTTGCCCGGCAGGTTGGCGAGGTCCTTGGCGAGCCGACGGCCCTCGGCCATCGCCGCGGCGTGTTCGAGCGCTTTGCCGGCGGGGCTTTGCTGGCGTTTGTCAGGCAGCTGTATGCCGATGCGCGCAAGCGGGCGGCGCGGTCGTTCGGCCGACGGTTTGCACTCGTCGAAGCGGTAAGTCGCCTGTTCGACCGCCAGGACCAGGCCGCGCAGCGCCGCGTACACCGCGGTCTTGTCGGCAAAGCTTTCGGGCACACAGAACACCGCCTCGGTGACGGGGGAGTCCTGCAGCTTGGCTGCCGCGGCCTCGGCCGCCTTGGCGTAGGTGGCGGCGTCGAAGGACTTGGCCGGACCCAGTCCGATCACCAAGACGCGTTGGGCAGCGACGCCGGGCAGTTCGTAGAAGAACTGGCTGGCGCCGACCTTGCCGTCGAGGTCGCCCTTGCGCAACAGCCGCTGCAGTACGCCCGCGGAGGCCTGGTTTACCTCTTCCGCGGCCGCGCCGAGCTGCCTTGCTTCGTGGATGCCCACGACCAGGCACTGGGTCTTGGTCGCGGCGGGTGCGGCGGAAACGATGCGGTACTTCATCCTGGCTCCTCATGTGCTGCGGGCGCCGGACCCGGGTCCGACGATCTGATAGGATCTGGCGAGTCGACAAGTTTACAGGATCGCCGGGTACCCGCGTGATTCCCGCCTCCGCCCCACCGCAGCAGGGCGCCTGCCTTCCATGACCACACTGATCGACCGCCTTTTGTTTCGCGAAGTCGTCAAGGCGCTGGGGCTGATCGTCGGCGTCCTGGTCGTCGTCATCGTTTCGAACAACCTGGTGAGAATCCTCGGCAAGGTCGCCGCGGGCGGCATCGGCGAGGACGTGCTGTTCGCCCTGGTCGGTCTGGAACTGCTCAAAATCGTCGGCTTCATGATCCCGCCCGCGTTCTTCTTCTCGATTCTCTGGGTGTTGGGCCGCATGCACCGCGACAGCGAGATGGTGGCGCTCGAGGCCGCCGGCGTGGGCACGCCGCAGATCTACCGGGCCTTCTTCATCGTGGCCGTGCCGCTCGCCGTGTTGGTACTGTGGCTGGTTATGGAGGTGCTGCCCTGGGCCAAGAGTCAGAGCGAGGCTATCCGGGTGGAGCAGCGCGCCGTCGGCGACATCGTCGGGCTGCGGCCAGGGCAGTTCAACGAATTTAAGCGCGGCGACCTGCTGGTGTTCGCCGACCGGGCGGCCGCCGACGGGGGCTTCGAGGACGTGTTCGTGCGGCGGCGCCAGGGGGAGGCGGCGATCATCGTCTCGGCCGCACGCGCCTCCATGGAAACGGATCCCGAAACGGACGAGCGCTATATCGTGCTCGTCGACGGCCGCCGCTACGAAGGCATCCCCGGCACGCGCGACTACGCAGTGGGCCGCTTCGCCGAGTATGGCCTGCGCATCCCCAAGCCCGATCCCAACGCGGCCAGCGACCAGACAAGTGCCAAATCCTGGCGGACGCTGTTGGCCTCCGACGCCCCGCGGGATCGTGCCGAACTCCACTACCGAATCGCCTACCCGCTGGCGGTGCTGGCCTTCGTGCTGGTCAGCGTACCGCTGGCGCGTTCGCTGCCGCGCCAGGGGGTCTACGGCAAGATGGTGCTGGCGGTCGTCGTCTACTTCGTGTTCATGAACCTGTTGCGTCTCGCGCAGCACTGGCTCGAAACCGAACAGGCGCCGTTCTGGCTCGGCGTGTGGTGGGTGCCGGCGCTGATGGCACTGTTGGCGGCTGCGCTACTGTTCTTTGATTCCATGTGGTTCGCGGTGCGCTGGCGCCGCTGGCGGGCGCCGCCGGCATGAACCTGATGGAACGCTACATTGCCGGCACCGTGCTGCGGGCGACCCTGCTAACGCTGTTGACCGTGCTCGGTCTGCTGGTGTTCTTCGAATTTATCGACGCCATGGAGGATGTCGGGCAGGGCGACTTCGGCCTGCTCACCGCCATCATCATCGCCGCATCGGCGGCACCGCGCTTTGCCTTCGACGTCCTGCCGGTTGCGGCGCTGCTCGGCAGTCTGCTCGGACTCGGTAGCCTCGCCAGCCACGGCGAGCTTGGCGCCATGCGCGCGGCGGGGATGTCGCTGCGCGGGATCGTTCTGGCGGTGATCAAGGCGGGCATCCTGCTGCTGGCGGGGGTCTTCGTGATCGGCGACGTCCTCACGCCCGCGGCCGAGCAATACGCGCAGCGGCTCAAGGCAGACACTCTGAGCGAGCAAGTCAGCCTGACCAGCCAGTACGGCGTCTGGGCGCGCGACGGCCTGGGTTTCATCAACGTGCGGCGCATCGCCCCGGGCGGGCGTCTGGAAGACGTGTACATCTACGATATGTCCTCGATCGGCGAACTGCAGCTGGCCACCCACGCGGCGTCGGCCGAGTACGTCGACCAGGAGTGGACGCTGCGCGGGGTGCGCGAGAGCCAGTTGAGCGAGAATCACGTGTTGGCGCGAACGGCCCCGGAAACCCGGCGGGCCGCCCTGATCGACCCCGTGCTGATCGAGGTCTCGGTGATGGAGCCGGCGATGCTGCCGATCTGGGAACTGCGTCAGTACATCGACTACCTGCAGGAGAACGGTCAGTCTTCGACCGCCTACGAGGTCGAATTCTGGAACAAGGTGTTCACCCCGTTTTCTATCCTGGTGATGCTATTCCTGGCCGTGCCGGTCGTGCTGGGCAGCCTGCGCTCGGTCAGCATCGGCCAGCGCATCTTCGTGGGTGCTTTCATCGGCGCAGGCTTTCATCTGCTGACCCGCGGCCTTTCCTACGTGGCTTTGGTGTACCAGGTGGAGCCGGCACTCGCCACTGGCCTGCCCCTGGTGGTTTTCGCCGCCGGGGGCGTATTCCTGCTGTGGCGCCTGCGTTAGCAGTCGACGCCGCGCCTTCCGTCCTGTGTTACCGCGTTCCGGCACCGGAACCCTTTTCCAGTTTGACCAGCCGCGTTTTGCTCCAACGGTCGTGCCAGGACAGACCCTGGGCATCCCACAGGCTCCAGAGAAATCCCAGGCCGAGTGGCAGGGCCGAGAGCCAGGCAGCCGCGTAGCGCAGCAGGGCGGTTCGGGTGGTCAGGGGGCCGCCGTTGTCCCCCACCACCTTCACCCGCCAGGCGCGCATGCCCACGGTCTGGCCGCCGCGCACCCAGAAGACGACATGGAAGCCCACCAGGACGGCCAGGGTCAGGCACTGGATCAGCAGGCGTATCCACCACTCCTGCTGCACCTGCTCCCAGCGCTGCTGCCCCAGGGCCATGCCCAGGGGGATGATGACCAGTCCCAAAACGAACAAAACGAGTCCCGCCAGCACCAGGGCGTCGTAAAGTATCGCGCCAATCCTTCTGGCGAGCGAAACACGGGCGGCGCCCTGCGGGAGACTGGAGGGGTTGGCGGGCGTCATAGCGACATTAACTAGGGAAAACACTGGGTGGCCGCGGATTGTTCCGAATTTCATCGCCGCCATTCTGGGCGATACTAATAAAGTCCTTACCACACAGAACAACAGAAAGGGCGTGTTTGTTCGGGAGGGCGAAGGATGGAGCACCGATACGCCGAGCGCAAGCCGGTGGCGATGGATGTAGTTGTCAGTTGTGCCCGCATAGGCCTGGTGCTGGCGGGACTCGTTTTGTTCGTTTTGGGACTGGTCATCAT
>JARRQB010000168.1:0-4185 GCA_037382265.1 Gammaproteobacteria bacterium
GTCCGCCTGGATGGCCGCGGCCATCGGCAGGGGGTCGAGCATCCCCGAACCGCCCTCGGTGACGTAGAAGGTCAGCGGCCCGGGCTCGGCGCCGACCTCGGCGAGCAGTGCGCGGGCCTTGGCCGGATCGTGCGGGTAGGGTTCGAGTTCGTCGTCATAGGCCCAGGCGAAGGCCGGTGGCGTCGGTCCCGCAGCCACCGTGGCGGTACCCTGGAGGACGTTGTCGACCAGGGCGCGCTTGTCGATGGCATAGTTGACCGCCTGGCGGGCACGCTGGTCCGCGAACAGGCCTTCGCGGGTGTTGAGGATGAGGAACCAGACGTGCGGGCCGATCTGCTCGTGCAGGGTGAACCCGGGGTCGTCGCGGAAGCCGGCGACGTTGTCGGGCGGCACCTCGACCATCACGTCGATGCCGCCGGAGAGCATCTCGGCGACCCGGGTGTTGGCGTCGGTAATGGGCCGAAACACGAGGGCCTCTAGGTCGGGGGCTCCCCCCCAGTAGTCGGGGTTGCGGGTCAGCACCACCTTGGCGTTGCTCTCCCACTCGGCGAAGCGGAAGGGGCCGGTGCCCACCGGCCGGCGGCCGAAGTCGCCGCCGTACTCGCGCACCGCGGCCGGCGAGACAATCAGGCCGGTCGGGTAGGCCAGGTTCGACAGGAACGGGGCGTAGGGCTCCTCGAGGTCGAAGCGCACGGTCAGTGCGTCCTCAACCGCCACGCTGTCGATGGCGGAGAAGAAGAACGCCAGCGGGAATGGGCCGGTGTGGTGCAGGGGGTGCGACTCGTCCAGCATGCGGTCGAAGTTGAACTTGACCGCGGCGGCGTCGAGCGGTGTGCCGTCGTGGAAGCGGACCCCGGGCCGGAGCTTGAAAGTGTAGCGCTTGCCGTCGTCGCTGATCGACCAGGACTCGGCCAGCGCTGGTTCCACCTCCAGGGTGCCGTCTTTGTAGCGCACCAGGCCGTCGTACAGGTTGACCAAGATGCGGAAGTCGTTCACCGCCGTGACGGTGTGCGGGTCGAGCGACTTGGGTTCGGCGATCTGGCCGACGATCAGTACGTCGGGCGGGGTCTGCGCGAGCGCGGGGCCGGCAAGTGCGGCGAGAGCGAACAGAGACGCGCCGAGTGCGGCGCGGAGCAGTCGTTTCATCTTGGCCTCCTTGGTCCTGCGGATCGGCCCGCGGCGCATTGCACCCTCGGGCCGCGGCGGTCTCGACGACCGCGCAGGATCCGCCGAGGGCGGGATCCCGGTTGAGGCGTGCCGCGCGGGGCGGCACAGGTCTTCAGCCCCGTGCGGAGCGCATCGGGAGGCGGGCCAAATCCGCCGCCAGTGCCCGGCTCGGCGCAATGGGCTGAGCTAGCGCACCTTGCGGTGCCCGATGCCCGCTGAACGGGTTGCCGTGCAACCTAACACCACCGGCGGTGGCCAGTCCAGGAAGCCTCAGCTCGCGATCCAGTCGGCCAGGTGCTCGAAACCGGCGACGGTGCGTGGGCACCAGGTGCGCAGGAAGTGCGCGTCGGGCAACTCGCCGGCAGGCAATTCGGCCAGGGCCTCGAGCGCCGGGCCGCCGTCGAAGTCGACATAGGCCAGCCGAGTGGAAAACTCGGTCGGGGGGCGGCCGAACACCGACCCCGGCAGGCAGGCGACGCCCGTCTCCTCGAGCAGGCGCTCGCACATCGACGCGTTGTCGTGGATGCCGCGCTGGAGCAGGCGCTCGCGGTGCGACTCGAAGTTGGGAAAGATGTAGAAGCCGCCGGCCGGGCAACTGACTTCGGCCCCGGTCTCGACCAGCCGCGCGTGGGCGAACTCGGCCAGCGCCTGCAGCAGGCGCCGGCTGCGGTCGAGGTAGACGTCGATGTCGGGTCCGCCCTGAAAGCCGCGCACCGCCGCGTACTGGATGGGCGCGCTGGTCGAGGTGAAGGTCTCGCTGGCGACCGCGGCCATGCCGCGCAGCAGCTTGTTCAGACCGGCGGGAAAGACGAAGGCGCCCAGCCGCCAGCCGCCCGCGCCGCACCACTTGCTGAGCCCGTTGCTGATGATGGTGCCCTCGGGGTAGTAACGGGCGATAGACACGTGGTCGCCGTCGAACTGGGTGCCGCTGTAGATCTCGTCGGACAGCAGCAGCACGCGGTAGCGCCGCGCCACCTCGGCGATGGCCTCGAGCCGGTCGCGGCTGTAAACCGTGCCGGTCGGGTTGCCGGGCGAGTTGAGGATTAGCAGCCTGGGCCGCTCGGGTTCGATGCGACACAGCGCGTCCAGTGCCTCCGGGGTTACCCCGAGGCCGGTCTCCGGTGCGGTCGGCAGCCACTGCAGCGGGCGGCCGAGGATCTGCGCCTGTGGCGCGTAGGACACCCAGCTCGGCGTCGGAATCACCAGGTCGCCGTAGTAGGTCAGCTGCAGAATGAACATCAGTTCCTTGGTGCCGGGGCCTACCAGCACGCTGTCGGCGTCGTACTCCAGGTCCTCGGTGCGGCGGAAGAAATCGACGATCGCCTGGCGCAGCGCCGGCAGGCCCTTGACCGCGAGGTAATCCTTCTGGTGGGCGTGGTCGCGCAGCGCCTGGGCCACGGACTCCGGCACCGGGAACGGCGACTGCCCCAGGCCCAGGCGGTAGATCTGACGTCCCTGGGCCGCCAGTTCGCGGCTGCGCTCGTTGATGGCCAGGGTGGCCGACTGGCCGAGCCCCCAGACCTTGAGGTTGAGATAGATCCAGGGGGAGTTGCGGCGATCCATGGGCGGGTTCATCCTGCGGCCGGGCTCTGCCGAAAAGCTAACCTTTCGTTTCGGCGCCCGCCAGCCTTTTTTGCGCCGCAGGAGCGTCAGCCATGACCGAACCTATGTGGACACCGCCACCCGAACGGGTCGACGCCAGCGCCATGGCGGGCTTCCTGCGCCGAGTCGCGGCGCAGGCCCCGGCGGTGAGCGACTACGCGTCGCTGCATCGCTGGTCGATCCGACAGCCGGCGGAATTCTGGTCCCTGCTGTGGGACTTCTGCGGGGTGCGCGCGGCCGAGCGCGGCGAGCGCACGCTCGTGGACGGCGCACGTATGCCCGGTGCACGCTGGTTTCCGGACGCTCGGCTCAATTTCGCCGAAAACCTGCTGCGCGGCGCCGACGGGCAACTGGCCCTGGTGGTGCTCGACGAGGCCGGCGGGCGGACTGAGTGGAGCCGGGGGCAACTGCGAGCGGCCGTCGCCCGCGTGGCCGCCGGCCTGCGCGACGCCGGGGTCGGCGTCGGCGACCGCGTGGCGGGCCTGCTGCCCAACGGCGCCGAGGCCGTGGTGGCCATGCTGGCGGCGACCAGCCTCGGCGCCGTCTGGTCGTCGTGCTCGCCGGACTTCGGCGACGCCGGCGTGATCGACCGTTTCGGGCAGATCGAACCCAAGGTACTGTTCGTCACCGACGGTTACCGCTGGAAGGGGCGGGTGATCGAGACCCAGCCGCGGTTGGCGAACCTGCTGGCCGGTCTGCCGAGCGTCGTTCGGGTGGTGGTGGTGCCCTACGTCGGCCTGCCGCTGCCGGCGCAGCCTGCCGGACTGGCTGCTTTCGGGGAGTTCGGTCCGCCAGCCCCGCCGCCGCTCGGCTTCGCCCAGTTGCCGTTCGATCACCCGGCCTACATCCTGTTTTCCTCCGGCACCACCGGCAAGCCCAAGTGCATCGTGCACGGTGCCGGCGGGACGCTGCTGCAGCACCTGAAGGAACTGGTGTTGCACACCGACCTTCGCCCGGGCGACCGGTTGCTCTACTTCACGACCTGCGGCTGGATGATGTGGAACTGGCTGGCGAGCGGTCTGGCCGCCGGCGCGACCCTGGTGCTGTACGACGGTTCGCCCTTCCACCCGGGTCCGGCGGCGCTGCCGGACCTGCTGGCGCGCGAAGGCGTCACAGTGTTCGGTACCAGCGCCAAGTACATCGCCGCCCTGGAGAAGGCCGGCGTCAAACCGCGCGCCACACACGACCTGTCGCGCCTGACACCGTCCTGTCCACCGGGTCGCCGCTGGTCCCCGAGTCCTTCGACTACGTCTACCGCGACGTCAAGGCGGACCTGCAGCTGGCGTCGATCTCGGGCGGTACCGACATCGTTTCCTGTTTTGCGCTCGGCTGCCCGATCCTGCCCGTGTACCGGGGCGAACTGCAGTGTCTGGGGCTCGGCATGGCGGTCGACGTGTTCGACGCCGCCGGCCGACC
>JARRQB010000169.1:0-4182 GCA_037382265.1 Gammaproteobacteria bacterium
TCGCGGCTGCGGTTCTCGCACTCGGCGCTGTACTGTTCGAAGCGCGCCAGGGAGATGATGAGTTCCGCCAGGTGGTGCGGGCACTCGCAACGGATCGTGGTCGAGGCTGACGAGGCGATCGCGAGCTGCCGATCGTCGAAGCGGCGCGGTGGCGGTGGACTACCCAGGCCGCCGTCGGCCGCTGCCGGTTCGCGCCGAGGGGGTACCGTGCCCGGGCCGTCCGGGCAGCAAGCTCTACGCAGGTCGTCCCAGGTCGCCGGAAAGCGCAGGGTGGTAATACCCTGGTCCTCGAACTGGCTTACGAACGTGCTGCTGCCGATGCCGTAGACCACGATCGCCCGGTGGGCGCCGCACAGCCGCTGCAGGCGACGTACCGCGGCCAGGGAGTTGGCCGCGAGCGTCGGCAGTTCGAGCACCAGCACGTCGGCGTCCAGGCCCGCTGCGGCGGCCTCGAACGCCTCGACCTCCGTGAAGGTGCCGGCCAGGCGCAGCAGCCGCTCGTCCGGCCCCCGCCCGGCATGCTGCAACCGCAACGGCAGCGTGGCCCCCACCAAGACCAGGCCGACCGGACCGGCCAGGCGGGCGTCGGCCGCCTGACGACCGGTGGCCGCCTGCACGCCAGCGGCGCGGTCCTCGAGTTGCTCAAGCGACAGATTGGCAACGGTGCCGATGGCGTGTCCCGCATCGACCAGGCGCTTGATCAGGCCCAGCCGGGCAACGTCCTGTTGACTGTAGAGCCGGCTGCCGCCGTCGGTGCGACGCGGCTCCACGACCCCGTAGCGGCGTTCCCACACCCGCAAGGTGTCGGCCGGCACGCCCGTCAGGCGGGACACGGCCCCGATGCGGTAAGAAGACTCGTCCTGTTGGCTCATGCACCCGCCCCATGTTCTGTTCGCGCGTTTGTTCGGAATCGCTCCGTTCATCAGCTTGTCACCCGTAGACTCCGCGCTTCAACCCTGTCGCGCACGGTCCTGTCGCCCGCCGCCCCGGCTCAGCCGGCCTGCTCCTCCAGCAACCGCTCGATCGTCTCGACCAACGCGGCGTCGTCCGGGCTGACCCGACTGGGGTAACTACCCACAAGACGCCCGTCGCGGCCGAGCAGGTACTTGTGGAAATTCCAGCGCGGGAACTCGCCCGCCTGATTGCCAAGGCGCTCGTACAGGGGTTCGGCCCGGCCCTCGCGCACCGCCGTCTTGGCGAACATCGGGAACTCGACGCTGTAGGTCAGCCGGCAAAATTCCCGAATCTTGTCTTCGGCCTGGTACTCCTGGGCAAAGTCGTTGCTCGGAAAGCCGAGCACCACCAGCCCGTCCTCCCGGTACTTGCGGTAGAGCGCCTCCAGGCCGTCGAACTGGGGCGTGTAGCCGCACTTCGACGCCGTGTTCACGACCAGCACCACCTTGTCACGGTACGCCTCGCACAGGCGCACCTCGCGGTCCTCGGCCAGCATGCGCTTGCTGAAGTCGAGGTTAGCCGGGCAGTCAGTCGCCGCCTGGACCGACTGACCGAGCGTTGCGAGCAGCGCCCCGGCGAGCACCACCACGATTCCCAGGGTCTTCATCACGCCTCCTTTTTGTGCGGGTTTTGAACGGATTTTATCTAGCCTTAAGTCTTGACAAAATTTTACGCTCGGTCAAGATCTGTTCAAACCATGACGCACCCCCAAATCCCTGGAGTATGAATGGAAACACAGCACATCGCCGTCGTCGGTTCGGGCATCGCGGGCCTCGCCAGTGCCTGGCTGCTGCGCAAAAAGCATCGGGTCGCGCTGATCGAGCGGCAGGGTTACGTTGGCGGCCACACCCACACGCACGAGGTGCCGACCGAGCGCGGCTGCGTCGCCGTCGATTCGGGGTTTATCGTCTTCAACGAACGCAACTACCCCAACTTATGCGGGCTGTTCGACACGCTCGACATCGCCTCGCGGCCCAGCGACATGTCGTTCGCGGTGTCCCTCGACCAGGGCGCGGTCGAGTACGCCGGCTCGAGCATCGGCACGCTGTATGCCCAGCGCCGCAACCTGTGGTCGCCGGCTCACCAGCGCATGGTGTGGGACATCATGCGCTTCAACCGGGGTTGCAAACGGGACCTGAACAACGGCGGTCTGGGCGCGTTGACGGTCGACGAGTACCTGCGGCGCCGGGGCCTCGGCCGGGAGTTCCGCGACCGCTACCTGCTCCCGATGGCTGCGGCCATCTGGTCCTGCCCGGTCGCCACCATGGGTCAGTTCCCGGCCGCGAGCCTCGCGCGTTTCTTCCGCAATCACGGCCTGCTCGACCTCGGCGGCCGGCCGGTGTGGCGCACGGTGACGGGCGGAAGTCACAGCTACGTCAAACGCATGCTGCGCGATCTGCCGGGAGCCGTGCGCACCGGCTGCGGGGTGGTCGGGATCCGGCGTGACAGCCGCGGGGTCACGCTGAAGCTCGCCGACGGCAGCGAGCAGTTGTTCGACCAGGTCATACTGGCGACCCATGCCGATCAGGCGCTCGGTCTGTTGAGCGACCCCACGAGCCGTGAACGGACGTTGCTGTCGCGGTTCGGCTACCAGACCAACCGCGCGGTCCTGCATTCGGACCCCGAGCTCATGCCGCGCAACCGCCGCGTGTGGTCGTCTTGGAACTACCTGGCCCAGAGCGGCCGTCGCAACGTCGACACCGACCGGGTGTCCGTCACTTACTGGATGAACCTGCTGCAGGGGCTGGACACCGAGCGGCCGTTGTTCGTCTCGCTCAACCCGCTGCGCGAGCCGCAACCCGCGACCGTGATCGCCGAGATGAGCTACGAGCACCCGGTGTTCAACCACGCGGCGGTTGCCGCCCAACCCCGCCTGGCCGAACTGCAGGGTCGCCAGCGGACCTGGTTCTGCGGCAGCTACTTCGGCTACGGCTTCCACGAAGACGCCCTGGTTTCGGCGCTCGCCGTGGCCCGTGCCTTCGGTGTAGCTCCGCCCTGGTTGGCCCCGGCCGCGGCGGCCGCGCCCGCGGCGCGGGGGGCCTTGCTGCCAGGCCTGCAGGGGGCCTGACTTGACGCCCGAACCGCTGCCGCAACGCGTCTACTTTTCGACCGTCATGCACCGTCGGCTGGGCAAAGCCGCGTACCGTTTCCGATACCCGGTGTTCAGCCTGCTGCTCGACATCGACCGTCTGGCCGAAACCGCCAGCGCCAGCCGCTTGCTGCGACTCGAGCGCTGGGGGTTGCTGTCGTTTTACCCGGCCGATCACGGCCCTCGCGACGGTTCGAGCCTGCGTCGCTGGGCCGAGCACCTGTTGCACGGCGAAGGCGTCGAGCTGGCCGGCGGCCGTGTCCTGCTGTTGTGTTTCCCGCGCATCCTCGGCTACGTCTTCAACCCGCTCAGCCTCTGGTACTGCTTCCATCGCGACGGCCGTCTGCGTGCCGTCATCGCCGAAGTACGCAACACCTTTGGCGAGGCGCACTGTTATGTCGTGCACGAGCACGGCTGTGCCTTGGACTTCCCGGTGCGCGGCGGTGCTCGGAAGGCCTTCCACGTCTCGCCGCTCATCGGCATGGATTGCAACTACCAGTTCCGCTTCGAGGCCCCCGGCGAACGGCTCGGGGTCTTCATTCGGCAAACGCAGCGGGACCAACTGCTGCTGGTCGCCAGCCAGACCGGCGTCGGCCGGGAGCTGAGCGATCGCGCCCTGCTGCGCGCCCTGGCACGCACGCCGCTGATGACCTTCAAGGTGGTTGCGGCCATCCACTGGCAGGCGCTCAAGATCTGGTTGCGCGGCGCCCGCTTCCACCCCAAACCCGAAGCCCCTCAAGAGGTCAACTGACGATGGAACTCCTCGAGACCCGCGCCAGCCGCCCCACCCTCTCTCCGGCCGCCAGGCTGCTGATCCACCGGCTTGGCAAGCTTCGCCACGGCAGCCTGGAGGTCGAGGTGAACGGGCGCTGCCTGCAGTTAACCGGAGCCGAGCCAGGACCAGCCGGCCACATCCTGATCGACCGGCCGACGGCCCTGCTGCGGCGCCTCGCGCTCGGCGGCTCGGTCGGTTTCGCCGAGGGCTACCTGGCCGGCGACTGGAGCAGCAACGACCTGACGCCCCTGCTGTGGGTGCTCGCGGCGAACGAAAGTGCCGTCAGCCCGGGCGAGCCGGGCGGCCTGCCGCGCTTCCTGGGACGCCTACGGCACACCCTCAACGCCAATACGCGGCGCGGCAG
>JARRQB010000170.1:0-1574 GCA_037382265.1 Gammaproteobacteria bacterium
GTCGGGCTGATGAAGGCGGTGCGCCGATTCGACCCCGACATGGGCGTGCGCCTGGTCTCCTTTGCCGTACACTGGATTAAGGCGGAGATCCACGAGTTCATCTTGCGCAACTGGCGTATCGTCAAGGTCGCGACCACCAAGGCGCAGCGCAAACTGTTCTTCAACCTGCGCAGCGCGAAGAAGCGGCTGGGCTGGTTCACCCGGGAGGAAGTCGAGGCCGTGGCCGAGGACCTCGGGGTCAAGCCCGAGACGGTGCTGGAAATGGAGGCCCGGCTCGCCAACCAGGACCTGGCGTTCGACGTCACCGGTGCGGACGACGACGAAGGCCAGTCGTTCGCCCCGGTCAACTACCTGCCCGACCGGCGCATGGACCCGGCGCGCCAGATCGAGGAGTCGGACGCGGAGAACCACGAGCAGGGCCGCCTGCATGCCGCGTTGAACGGGCTCGACGAGCGCAGCCGCGACATTGTGCAGCAACGCTGGCTGACCGATCGCAAGGTCACCCTGCACGAGCTCGCCGACCGCTACGGCGTCTCCGCCGAGCGCATCCGGCAGATCGAGAAGACCGCCTTCAACAAGCTGCGCGGCCAGCTGGTCGCCTGATCGCCCGACGCGCGAGGCATCGCGCCGTGTAGCGGGGTGGTTTGTTGCTCTCGCAAAGGCGCTAAGAGCGCCAAGAAAAGCCTTTACAGCCGGTCTTTGCGGCTTGGCGAGAGGAACGGAAGCAACCCGGCAACGTCCCGCGCGGACGAGCTTCCCGAGCGGTGCCGCCGGGCCAGCGCGGACCTCGCGAAAGATCCGGCCCTTTACAGGGTCACTGCTCCTCGCTCGATGCCGGTGCGAGATCGGGCGGTTTCTGCTCGCGCCTTTGCCGGATCCGTGCGCTGGGCGGGATCATGGGGTCGTCGTCGTCCATGAGGATGCGGTGCGCCGGCCCTTCGAGGTCGTCGTACTGCCCGCTGCGCACCGTCCAGAGGAAGAAGGCGATGGCCACGGCCATCAACACCAGGGCCAGCGGGATCAGCAGGTACAGGATTTCCATCGGGGTCACTCCACTCGGCGCAGCCTCAGCGCATTGAACACCACCACGAGGGAACTCATCGACATCCCGACGGCCGCCATCCAGGGGGCAACCAGGCCGGCGGCCGCGAGCGGCAGGGCCACCAGATTATACGCCAGGGCCCAAATCAGGTTCTGCTTGATGACGCGCAGCGTGCGCCGGGCCCCGGCGACGCCCAGCGGCAGCGAACTCAGGCGCTCGGACAGCATCACCATGTCGGCCGAGGCATGCGCCAGTTGGGCGCCGGTGCCCATGGCGATGGACACGTCCGCCCCGGCCAGTACCGGCGCGTCGTTGACCCCGTCGCCCACCATCGCCACCAAGTGGCCGGCGCGCTGGAGTTCGCGCACCGCCGCGAGCTTGTCGTCGGGCTTGAGCCCCGCCCGCGCGTCTTCGACGCCCAGTTCGCCGGCCACCTTGGCCACCGCCGGCGCCGCATCCCCGCTGAGTATGAGCGGCTTGAGGCCCTGGTCGCGCAGTTGCTCGACCGCGGCGGCGGCGTCGCGGCGCAGCG
>JARRQB010000170.1:1628-2351 GCA_037382265.1 Gammaproteobacteria bacterium
AATTCGAACGCGGCCAGCACGCGCGCCTCGTCGGCCAGCACCACCACCGTCGCCCCACCGGTCTCGACCTCGGGCGGCACCGCCCCGGCCAAGGCGGCAGCGAAGTCTGGCGCGCCGACCCGGTAGCGCCGGCCCTCGACCACACCCTCGATGCCATAACCCGGTGTGGCCTCGACCGCGCTCGCTGCCAGGCGCTCGCCCGCGGCGGCCACCAGCACTTTGGCGACCGGGTGTTCGGACGAGCGCTCCAGCGCCGCGGCGAGCGCCAGCGCCCGGGCTTCGTCGAACTCGGCGAACAGACGCGTGCCGGTCAGCCGCAACATGCCGAGCGTCAGGGTTCCGGTCTTGTCGAAGACGACGACGGTGGCACGCGCCAGGGTCTCGAGCGTGTGCCCCCGCGTGATCAGCAGGCCGAGCCTGGTCAGGGCCCCGACCGCCGCGGCCACGGCCGCAGGGGTCGCGAGCGACAGCGCGCAAGGGCAGGTCACCACGAGCACCGACAGGGTGACGGCGAAGGCGCGGTCGGGTTCGTGCAGCCCCCACCACAGGGCGACCCCGGTAGCGACGGCAAGCAGACCCGCGACGAACCAGCCGGCCACTCGGTCCGCAAGCCGCGCCAGGCGCGGCTTCTCGGCCTGGGCGCGGTCGAGCAGCCGTACGATGGCCGACACCATGGTGTCGTCCCCCACTCTGTCGACCCGCATGCGCAGTGGACTTTCGACA
>JARRQB010000170.1:2409-6573 GCA_037382265.1 Gammaproteobacteria bacterium
CCCTCGGCCGCGGCAGACTCTCCCCCGTGAGCAGCGACTCGTCGACCGAGCTGCGCCCGGACGCGACCGTGCCGTCGGCCGGTACCGTCTCGCCTGGACGGACCAGCACCAGGTCGCCGGGTGCCAGGTCGGCGACGGCCACCACGCGCTCCTCGTCGCCTTCGAGCCGTGTTGCCGTGGCCGGCAGGAGCTTGACCAGCGCCTCGGCTGCCTGGCCCGCACGGTGGCGCGCACCCATCTCGAGATAGCGGCTAGACAACAGGAAGAAGGTGAACATGCACACCGAGTCGAAGTAGACGTCGGACCCGCCGGCCACCGTGGTGTACAGGCTGGCGGCGAAGGCCCCGCCGATGGCGATCGACACCGGCACGTCCATGCCGAGCTGGCGCCGCCGCAGGTCGCGCCAGGCCGAGCGGAAGAAGGTCGCGCCGGCGTAGGCGACCACGGGCACGGTGATCAGCAGGCTGACCCAGCGCATGAACTGGCGCAGCTCGGGCTCCATCCCGTAGTACTCGCCCGCGTACAGCGCCACCGCCAGCATCATCACCTGCATGGCGCCCAACCCGGCAACGGCGAGCTTGCGCAGGGCGACCGACTTCTCGCGTTTGAATACCGCCTCCTGGCGGCCGGGATCGAAGGGGTGGGCGACGTAGCCGATCTCGGTGATGGCGCGCAGCACGTCGGACAGGTGCACCCGGGCATTGTCCCAGACCAGCCGGGCGCGGTGGGTGCTGTAGTTGACCTGGAACTCGACCACCCCCGGGATCGCGCGCACGTGGCGTTCGTTGAGCCAGACGCAGGCCGCGCAGGTGATGCCCTCGAGGATCAGCGAGGTGGTGCTGAGGTTTTCGGCGTCGACCGCGACGAAACTTTGCTGCAGCGCCGCCTGGTCGTACACGGCCAGACGGGCCAACTGCTCGGGCACCAGCTCCTCGGGGCGCCTCGACGCCGCAGTGCGGTGCTCGTAGAAGCTCTCCAGCCCGCCGTCGACGATGGCCTGGGCAACCGCCTGGCAACCGTGGCAGCACAGCGGACGCGGCTCGCCGAACACCACCACCCGGTAGTCGGCGCCCCGCGGCACCGGCAACCCGCAGTGGAAGCAGTTGTGCTCGCCGCCGCCTGCGGCGGCGCCCGTGGCGACGGCCTGATCCGCCTCGCTCACGTCGAGCCCCGGCGCCCGGGCCGCCGTGCTGCTCAGCCGAACTGGCGCAGCAACACGGGCACGTAGTGGTCGATCAGCAGGAAGACGAACAGGGCCATCAGGTAGACGATCGAATAGCCGAAGGTCTTCATCGGCATACGCTCGTCGTCGGCCTGGTACAGGCGCACCGCGTAATAGAGAAAGCCAAGCCCGAGCACCAGCGCACCTCCGAGGTAGAAGCCACCACTCATGCCGTAGCCGTAGGGCAGGAGGGTCACCAGCAGCAGCAGCACGGTGTAGAAAAGAATCTGTACCCGCGTGAAGGCGTGACCGTGGGTGACCGGCAGCATCGGCATTCCGACCTTGGCGTACTCTTCCGAACGATGAATGGCCAGCGCCCAGAAATGCGGCGGGGTCCAGGTGAAGATGATCAGAAACAGCAGCAGCGCCCCCGGGTCGACGCTGCCGGTGACCGCACACCAGCCGAGCAGCGGCGGCGCCGCGCCGGCAGCGCCGCCGATTACGATGTTCTGCGGCGTGGCACGCTTGAGAAACATGGTGTAGACGACCGCGTAGCCGATCAGCGACATGAAGGTCAGCACGGCGGTCAGCACGTTGACGAACGCGACCAGCAGGAACATCGCCAAGGCACCGATCACCACAGCGAACAGCAGCGCGTCGGCCGAACCGACGGCCCCTTGCGGCAGCGGCCGGCCCTTGGTGCGGCCCATGATGGCATCGATCTTCTGGTCGACCACGTGATTGACCGCGGCCGCCGAACCGGATGCCAGGGCAATGCCGAGCAGACCGAATGCGAAGCTGTCGAGCGGCACCACACCGGGCGCGGCCAGCAGCATACCGACCAGCGCGGTGAACACGATCAGCGCGACCACCTTGGGCTTACACAGTTCGAGGTAGTCGCGCCAGCCGGCGCGCAGGGTCGCAGAGTTCAGTGCTGTCGTTGCCATAGCTGGAAATTCAGTCGTACGAGTGACAGGAGCAGGAGGGCCGCAGTCGCGTTGTGCGCCACGGCCACCCCGAGCGGCAGGAACATTACCACGTTACCGATACCGAGGAGGATCTGGGCGATCAGCAGGCCGCCGACCAGCCAGCCCGTGGTGGCTAACGGCCCGGTGCGGGTACGTATCAGGCCGAGCGCCAGGGCACCCAACACCAGCAGGGTGACCACGGCGCCGACGCGGTGGGTCAGGTGGACCGCGGTACGGGCCCGCGAATCGAGCACGCCGAATTCGTAGTTGACACCGAGCCCGCGCCACAACACGAAGCCCTCGCGGAAATCCGCGTCCGGCCACCAACTGCCCTGGCAGGTCGGGAAGTCGGGGCAGGCCAGCGCCGCATAGTTGGCGCTGGTCCAGCCCCCGAGCGCGATCTGACCGACCAGTACCAGCAGCGCCGCCGCCGCAAACCCCCGCCAGCGCCGGCGCGCCGCCGCGGGCGGGGCAGCCAGCCGACGCCGGGGACTGGTCCGCAGTGCGAGCAGCACCAGCAGGGCCAGGGTCGACATGCCGCCGAGCAGGTGGGCCATGACCACGACGGGCTTGAGCTGCAGGGTGACCGTCCACATGCCCAGCAGGGCCTGGAACACGACCAGGCCGAACAGCGACAGCGGCAGCCACACCGGCTGGCCGGGTTCGCGCCGCCGCACCCACGACCACACCGCGATGGCCAGAATGGCGAGACCCAGGGTGCCGGCAAAATACCGGTGGATCATCTCATACCAGCCCTTGTGGGGCTCGAGCGGCCGCTGCTCCAGGTAGGCCTTGTCGGCGACCTCGTGTTCGCCCGCGGGGACGATCAGCCTGCCGTAGCAGCCCGGCCAGTCGGGGCAGCCGAGACCGGCATCCGACAGACGGGTGTAAGCGCCGAGGATGACCACCACGAACGCCAGGAACGCGGTCAGCACGACGAGTCGGTGGTAGCCTCGGTTGGTCACGCGTTCGCCGCTCATCCGATCTGCGACACCTTCAGAAGCTTGCGCAGGTCCTTCAACATGCCCTTGAAGCCGACCCCGGCGTCGTAGGTCATCATCACATTGCCCAGCGGGTCGACCAGGAAGACCTGGCTGCCGTCCGGGGGGGCGGCGACCGCGAAGGTCTGCCGCACCGCGACCAGCCCCGGACCGTCGGCAACGGCGAACAGCAGATCGGGGTGCTCCTGTTGCATGGCGCGCAGGACCTCGGCCGGCGGGTGTCCGCCAAGGATCAGCAGCCGCTGTACCCGCGTAAAGTCCTTGTTGATGCTGACCCGCAGCTGGCGGGTCTTGAACAGCCACGCGTCGCAGGCTGCGTCGCAGTCGGCGCCCTGGCCGAACAGCACGTAGGTCCAGCGCCCGCGCAAGGCACGCTCGCGCAGCGGCCCACCGTCCAGCTCGAGCAGGGGCAGGTCGTCCGGCAGAGCCCGCGCGGGGGTCACCAGCGTGCCGGCGTTGCTGGTCGCGCCGACGCCGTGCTCCCCGACGTAGAGCCAGGCGACCCAGGCGGCGACGACCGGCGCCATGAACAGCAACGCCAGCAGCACCAGCTGGACGCGGCGGCGCGCCAGGCTTGGCTCACTCGTTGGGCTGTTCGTCATGCTCTCCGGGGCCTGCACGCCTGGTATTCACTCCAACGTAAATGATCAACAGGGCCAACGCCAGGCCGAACCATTGCACGGCGTACCCCAGATGCTTTTCCGGGGTGATGCCGGGCTTTTCGGCCCAGTCGCGCCGCAGCAACCCCGGCTGCCCCTCGTCCAGCACCAGCGCGTAGGGCAGCAGGTTCCGGCCCAGCGCCGCCGCGAGGTCGGCGAGGTCGAGGTGCTGGACCACCATCGCGGGCGCTACCCCGGCCAGTTCGCCGACCTCCAGTTTCAGCCCCACCGAGGCGGGGCGGTCGAGCCGTCCCCGCAGCGCCAACCGACCGCGCGGCGTGTCGATCGGCGGCAGCCAGTCGCGCGACGCCCCGACGCCGACCCATCCCCGGTTGACCGCCACCACCCGGTCGCCGGGTCCGTCCAGTGCGAAC
>JARRQB010000171.1:0-4156 GCA_037382265.1 Gammaproteobacteria bacterium
TCATGATGCTGGCGAGGTGCTTGCGGTCGCGCACCGACACCACGAACCGCAGCGTCGAACTCAGACCGTCGCGCTCCTCGCTGCGCACGTCCTCGATGTTGGAGCCTTCCTCGGCAATCAGGGTTGCGACCGTGGCCAGCATGCCACGCTGATTGCCGACGTCGATGCGGATGCCGGTGGTGAACTCCCCGGCCACTTCGTCGGCCCACTGCACGTCGAGCCAGCTCTGGCCCTGCTTGCGGAAGTCGCCCAGGTTGGGGCACGCCTGATGGTGGACCACGACGCCACGACCCGGGCTGAAGTTGGCGACGATAGGGTCGCCCGGGATCGGCCCGCAGCACTTGGCGTACTTCACCACCATGCCCTCGGTGCCGCGGATCGCCAGCGTACCGCCGGGCGCCCGCGGCCGGCCGCGCTCCTCGGCCTCGCCCCCCGAGCTCAGCATCCGCGCGATCAGCTTGGCCATGCGGTTGCCGAGCCCGACCTCCTCGAGCACCCGGTCGAGGTCCTCCAGACGCAGTTCTTCCAGGACGCGTTGGACGTCGGCCGCCGGCAGGTCGTCGAGCCGGGTGCCGTGCAACTCCAGCTCGCGCTCGAGCAGCCGCCGGCCGAGGACCGCGGCTTCCTGCCGCTCCAGTCGCTTGAGGTACCCGCGAATGGCCGCGCGGGCCTTGCCGGTGACCACGAAGTCGAGCCAGGCCGGGTTTGGCTGGGCGTCCGGTTTGGTGATGATCTCCACCGTCTGACCGCTCTTTAGCCGCGTGCGCAGCGGTGCCAGGCGCCGGTCGACGCGGGCGGCGACGCACTGGTTGCCGACGTCCGAGTGCACCGCGTACGCGAAGTCGATCACCGTGGCGCGCTTCGGCAGCACCAGGATCCGGCCGCGCGGCGTGAACACGTAGACCTCGTCGGGGAACAGGTCGATCTTGACGTGCTCGAGGAACTCCATGGAATTCCCCGACCCCTTCTGCATCTCCAGCAGGTTGCGCAGCCAGTCGGCAGCCGTGTCCGGCGTCACCGTGCTGCCGGTGGTCTTGTAGTGCCAATGGGCGGCGATGCACTCTTCGGCGACCCGGTGCATCTCCTCGGTTCGAATCTGGATCTCGATCGGCAGGCTGTGCGGCCCGAACAGCACCGTGTGCAACGACTGGTAGCCGTTCGCCTTGGGGATGGCGATGTAATCCTTGAAGCGGCCCGGCACCGGTTTGTAGAGGTTGTGCACGGCGCCGAGCACCCGGTAGCAGGTGTCGACCTTGTCGACCAGGATGCGGAAGGCGTAGACGTCGGCCAGCTCGTGCAGCGACACGCCCTTCTCGCGCAGTTTGCGGTAGATGCTGTAGACGTGCTTTTCGCGCCCGTAGACCTCGCCGTGCAGGTCCTCCTGGCGCAGGCGACGCCGAATCGCGGTCTCGATGTTGCCGACCACCTCTTTGCGGTTGCCGCGCATGCGGCGCAGCGCATCGCTGAGGATGCGGTGGCGCAGCGGCCAGTAGGCCGCCATCCCGAGGTCCTCGAGTTCCAGCCGGATATTGTTGATGCCGAGCCGGTTGGCGATGGGGGCGTAGATCTCGAGCGTCTCGCGGGCGATACGCCGGGCCTTGTCCGGCGGCATGGCGCCCAGGGTGCGCATGTTGTGCAGCCGGTCGGCCAGCTTGATCAGGATGACCCGGATGTCGCGGGTCATCGCCAGGATCATCTTCCTGAAATTCTCGGCCTGGGCTTCGGCGTGCGAGCGAAAGTTGATCTGGGTGAGTTTGCTGACCCCGTCCACCAGCTCGGCGATCTCGGCGTCGAACACCCCCGCGAGGTACTCCTTGGCGGTTTCGGTGTCCTCCAGGACATCGTGCAGTATCGCCGCCATCAGGCACTTGTGATCCATGCGGATCCCGGCCAGGATTCGGGCCACCGCCACGGGGTGGTAGATGTAAGGTTCGCCGGAGCGGCGACGCTGGCCTTCGTGCGCCTCGGCGCTGAACAGGTAGGCGCGGTAGACCTCGCGGATCTGCTCCGATGCGAGGTAGGATTCCAGATCGACGCAGAGGTCGCTGATCAGATAGCGGGCATAACTCCCGGGTTCGCCGCGCGGCGTCGGGCGCTTGGTGGTAGCCGGTGTGTCTGCGACTCGCTCCTGCAATTCCGCGCCCAGTCCGGAGTTCGGCCGCCCCCCAGGGGGCGCGGCCTCAGTCTTCCTCGGACGACATGTCCAAGGAGCCCAGTTCCCCGGCGAGCGCGGCGGCCAGTTCTTCGTCGATGGACTCGGCCGTCGGCTCGGGCTCGGCTACCGTCTCGTTGCTCACCAGGCCTTCCGCTATCTCGCGCAGCGCGATGACGGTGGACTTGTCGTTCTCGCGCGGCAGGAGCGGGTCGACGCCATTCTCGATCTGGCGCGCGCGCTTGGTGGCGAGCAGCACCAGATTGAAGC
The DNA here is from genome assembly GCA_037382265.1 of Gammaproteobacteria bacterium. Taxonomy (GTDB): domain Bacteria; phylum Pseudomonadota; class Gammaproteobacteria; order Chromatiales; family Chromatiaceae; genus JARRQB01. The sequence goes on from JARRQB010000171.1 coordinate 2,423, forward strand.
GGTTGTCGACGTGGTCAAGGCAGTCTTCGACGGTTATGCGAGCCATGGTCTTCTAGTACCCCGGGGAGATTCGTATAGTTACCCAAGCTTCGCATTGTACGCACGCCGCCGCCGCCGCGCCAGGCGGCAGCGTTCAGCGGCCGCCGCGGCTGCCACGCAGGCGCTCGGCGCGGACGATCGCACGCAGGTCGGCCAGCGCCGCGTCGAAAACTTCGTTCACGACAAGATAGTCGTATTCGTCGCGGTGCGCGAGATCGGCCTCGGCGTCGGCCATGCGCCGCGCGATGACCTCGGCGCTGTCCTGAGCGCGCGCCTCGAGCCGCCGTCGCAGCTCGTTCACCGACGGCGGCGCGATGAAGATCGACACCGCTTCCGGCAGGCGGCGCCGCACCTGCCTGGCCCCCTGCCAGTCGATCTCCAGCACCACGTCGTCGCCGCGCGCCAGCCCTTCGCGCACCGCGCGTTCCGACGTGCCGTAGCAGTTGTCGAACACCTGCGCGCTCTCGAGAAAGCCGTCCGCGTCGCGGATGCGCGCGAAGGCCTCCTGGTCGACGAAGTGGTAGTGCACGCCGTCCTCTTCGCCGGGCCGCGGTGGCCGGGTGGTGTGCGAGATCGACACGGTCAGGCCGGACTCGGCTTCCAGGAGGGCCTTCAGCAGGCTGGTCTTGCCCGCACCCGAGGGCGCGGAGACGACGAAGAGGATACCGGGCATAGGGGCGTTCCGACGGTGGGAGTGAGCGAGTTGGTCGCGGTTGTCCGCTACTCGATATTCTGCACCTGCTCCCGCATCTGTTCGATCAGGACCTTCATTTCGACCGACGCGGCCGTGGTCTCGGCGTCGATCGACTTCGAACCGAGGGTGTTGGCCTCGCGGTTGAGCTCCTGCATGAGAAAATCCAGCCGACGGCCGACCGGCTCGGCCTCCTCCAGCACTCGCTCCACCTCGTCGACGTGGGTGGCCAGCCGGTCCATCTCCTCGTCGATGTCGAGCTTCTGGGCCATGATCGCCAGTTCCTGCTCGATACGCTGCGGGTCCAGGTCCCTCGAAACCTCCAGCAAGCGCGCCCGCAGCCGGCTGCGCAGCCCCTCGACCACCACCGGCATGCACTCGCGCGCCTTGACGACCTGTATGCGCAGTGCCGCGCAGCGCTGGCGGATCAACGCGGCCAGACGGGAGCCTTCGCGCTCGCGCGTCGCCACCAGTTCGGCGAGGGCCGCGGCCAGGAGTTCGCGCGCGGCGGTCTGCACGGGCGTGAGGTCCTGTTCGGCGGTCTCGATCACGCCCGGCCAGCGCAACAGGTCCATGACCCCGGGGCCGGCCGCATCGGGCAGGCGTTCGCCGATGCTGGCGGCGGCCTGCAACACCTGCTCGGCCATGCGCTCGTTGACCCGCAACTCGCCGACGGCGCCAACCTGGGCCCGATAACGCAGGCTGCAGTCCACCTTGCCGCGGCCGAGCGCCCCCTGCACCCGCTCGCGCACCAGGGGTTCTAGGGCGCGCAATTCCTCCGGCAGACGCACCGCCACCTCCAGGAAACGGTGGTTGACCGAGCGGACCTCCCAGGTCAACTCGCCCCAATCGCCCCTCAGTTCGCGGCGGGCGAACGCGGTCATGCTGCGGGTCATGCTTACCTAGGCGTCGCGACGGGGCGTGTATCATAAGCGTCCCCCTCCCATCGCGCTCTGGATGTGCCGTCCGCCCAGGTCCACGCCCGCGCGCGTCAGGGGGCCGCC
>JARRQB010000172.1:0-4156 GCA_037382265.1 Gammaproteobacteria bacterium
CACAAAATGGCCTCGGTCTCTCGCCACAACGCCTCGTAGGCACGCGCGGCCGGCGAGCGGCCCGCGAATTCCGGCACCGGGGCCCGTTCGTAGCCCATCTTCTCGACGTCGCTGAGGTAAGGAATGCCGGTTGCCATGACGGCGACCCTCGGATCGGGCACGGAGGCCATCACCTCCAGGTGCATGCGCTTGCGGCGGTCCGACATCGAGTAGAAACAGTGCACCGGGGTCACCATCCGATGGCCCTCCATGAAGTCCATCAACTGTCGCAGGGTGCGCACCGACAGCGTCGTCGGAATGGTCGGCACGAGCAGCGCGTCGGCGGCCCGAAAGATGTTTTCGGACACCAGCGATATGCTCGGCGGGCAATCGAGTACGACCAGGTCGTACTCCAGCGACATGGGGCGCAGCAGGCGCAGCAACTGCATGGTCGGCTTCTTGGCCTCGCCCAGCAAGAGGTCCATGTTGCGGTAGGAAAAGTCCGACGGCAGCAGGTCGAGATGTTCGAAGTCCGTGCCCTTGACCACGTCGTCGAGGTCGCCCTTGCCGCGGAGCAGCTTCTTGCTGTGCTTGACGCGCGGCTTGACCCGGAAATAGAAGGTGGCGGCGGCCTGCGGGTCGAGGTCCCAGACCAGGGTGCGCAGCCCCTGCCGGGCTGCCAGATAACCCAGATTGACCGCGGCGGCCGTCTTCCCCACGCCGCCCTTGATGTTGTATAGGCCCAGTATCCTCACGCTGCCGCCTCCGCCGTCGTGCGTTTGAACAATGCCCGATAGGCTGCACGATGCTCCGCCGTGTCGAACGCATCGAAGCGCGTCCGGAACTTTTTCCTCGCCCGCAGCTGGCGCCGCAACAGGTCGCCGACCAGTGCACCCATGACGATCAAGGTGCCCAATTCGACCTCGCCCTCCTGCTGCATGGCGCGCGCGAACCCGACCAGCTTTTGCGCCTGCACCTGCAGGTCCTGGAACTGGCCGAGGTTGTCGAGCAGGGCCTTGAGCGTCTTCACCAGCGGCTTCAGCTCCGCCGCCGGGTAGAGCGCCTGAAAGAACTCCAGCAGGTAGCGCAGCTTCTTGCAGCTCTTGCGCAGTTCGTGCAGAGCGGCGGGCGGGCTCGTCTCGTCGATCCCCCTCCCTTCCTTGATCACCCGGCGGTACATGCGCCAGATGCGCTCGCCGGCCAGATCGTCGATGCGACGCAGCGCGTTCGCCGCCTCCGGCGCCGCCGGTAAGTCGGACGCCAGGTAGGCCCGCCAGTCCTTCAACAGGCGGCGGAAGTGCGGCGAATCCAGCTTCCGGCGCAGCGCTTGCTGCTCGATGCGCTGATGGGCCTGCAGATAGGCGCGCAGTGGTTCGAGGTCGTCGCGCAGGGCCTCCGGCAGGCCCTGGCGATAGTGTTCGAACTCGAGTAGAAACACATCCATGTCGCGCGTCGGGCCCGTCACCTGGCCGAGCCAGCCGAAGCGGTTGCGAAAATCGGCCAGCTCGTCCGGCGGCAGCACGCCCTTGATCTGCGAGAGCGCCGAACGGGTGCGCCGGGTCGCGACCCTCAGGTCGTGCAGGAACTCCGAATCGAGGTCGGCCCGCGTACCCTCGACGTTGGCCTCGAGGGTGTCCAGCAGTGAGCCGAGGATGCGCCTTGCCGCCGCGTCCGCCCGCAGTTCGGGCTTGAGCGGGACGTCGATCTTGGAACTGTAGTCGCAGGGTTCGCGGCCGACCGCGACCAGGGCCTCGTCGAGCAGCGTACTGGGCGCCCTGGGCAGTTCCAGATCCGCAGCGAGGAAGCGTTCGACCGCCCGCAGCTCCGCGGCGTAGCCGCGCACCGGGACCAATACGAGGCGGGTCAGCAGGCTGCGCGGTTCGTCCAGTCCCTCGGCGTGACACGCCATTTCCTCGACGCGCAGGCGAACGACGGTCTTGTCGTCATCGTTCAGTACCCGCAACACGCGTGCCGTGCTGTCGATACTGACCAGCGGCAGCAGAACGCGCATCTCCACCAGCGCCGCGACGCGCTCGCGCAACTCGCCGGGCGGTATGTCCGCCGGCCATGCCGGTACCCGGGTGGTGCGCGCGCTGGTCAGCGTCCGCGCGTCGTCGCGCCGCTGCAGCAGCAGTGCCGCCTCGCCCGCCGTGCGCTTGCTCGACAACACCACGCCGCCCTGCCACAGCCGCCAATCGAAGCTGTCGAGGAACAGGCGCGTCAGCTTGCTCTCGCCCCCCGGCTCGGCGCGGAATGCGCGCGAGAGCCTGTCCACCAGGCGTTTCACGCGGAAGCCTGGGGGCAGGAGATAACCCGAATAGTCGCCTAGAGACATGACACCTGGACTGCCGCGTGATGCGTCGCCGACGCGCGAATTTTGTGTACACAATGTACAACGTTTACGGGAGCCCCCGCGGGCCACCCGGCCACCGCGGACCGGCCGCCGCGAGAATAGCCCTTATCCTATCCGCCCCGATCGAACGGTGCACGGCCGTTCCCACGAGAACACCTTCCGGACCACCCCCCTTTTCACGCGCCCTCGACTGATGCAGGATTGAGCGCCGAGTCACCGAAAGAAGGCGGACACATGATGGGCAGCAGAGCCTTGTTATTGCTTCTTACCGCGGCGCTCATTGCGCCGGCGTGGGCTGCCAGACAGGCAGTCACCGACGACGGCATGCGGGTACTGCTCAAGGACGACGGCACCTGGGAGGCACTCGATGCCCCGACCAAGCAGGATGAGGACGCCGGCGGCGCCAGGCTCGAAGTGGTTCGGCGCGACGCGTTGGCCAACGGGTGCCGACTCGGCCTGCGCCTGACCAACAACCTCGACGAACCGATCCGTTCCCTGGTGTTGCGCTTCACGGCCTACAAGGCGGGACCGGTCGCCTACACCAGCATCACCCGCGGCTTCTTCAACATCAAATCCACCGACAGCCAGTACCAGACGGTCCTGTTTGCCGGCATCACTTGCGACCAGGTGACCGAGGTCGAGGTGGATGCCGCGGAGAAGTGCCGTATCGGCGCCGACAACAGCTACTGGTACGGCTCCGACCGCTGCATTGGCGGCGTCGACGTGATGCCTTCGGACCTGATCAGGATCTACAAATGATGGCCAACACTCGGCTCAAGGCGGTCGCCTGGCTGCTGATCATTGCCTGCTCCACGCTGCCGCTGGGCGCCGCGGCCGCGGAAGACGGTCGACACAAGGTGGTTTACCAGTGCAGTGAACCCGGACCCGATGCCTATTCGCACCTGTTGTTCTCGGTCGGCGAACTCAAGGAGAAGCACGGCGACCAGATCGATATCGTCGTCACCTGCCTGGGACCCGGCATTCACCTGCTCGCCAAGCGGCCGCGCCGCCCGGTACCGCACGGCGCGCTCGACAAGATGATGTATCTGGACCTCGCCGGCGTCCAATTCCACGCCTGCGGCAACACCATGAACACCCTCGGCTGGTCCCCGTCCGACATGCACGACTTCGTCACCGTCGTGCCGATCGGCGCCGAGGATCTGATGCTGCTGCAGGAACAAGGCTACGCCTACCTGAAATGGTAGCCGTCCGGTGCGGCGTGGCGTTCAGTCGGCCTCCCCGCCGAAGGCATCGACCAGGGCCGGCACGAACTGGCGCAGCTCCAGGGTCATCAGCGCGAAGTCCACGTCGAAGCGGTCAGCCGCGTCGTCGCCGGCCGAGCGGTCCGCCTCGTCCTGTACCACGTCCAGGAACCTGAGGCGTCGCACGGCCAGGTCGTCGCCCAACACGCACGCCAGGCGCCCCTGCCACTCCAACGCGACGCGCACCGCCTGCTTGCCCGCCTCGAGGTGCGCGGCGACCTCGTCCGCCACCAGCGGCTGGCGGCGGCAGCGCACCACCCCGCCGTTTTCCAGCGGCTCTCGCAATTCGCATTCGTCGGACAGCACGAACCCGGCGGGCGGTCGGCGCTCTATCCATCGGGTCATGCGCTCGGCCGGCGAGCGCTGCACGGCGAGCGGGCGCGCCCGCAGGCTGCCCAGGCTCTCGCGCAGCATGGCAAGCAGTTCCTCCGCCCGGCGCGGCGCCGCGCTGTCGACCACCAGCCAGCGCGCGCTCGGATCCAGGTAGGCGTAAAGGCGTTGGGACCGCGTGAACGCACGCGGCAGAAGGTCGACGACGATCTCGTCCCTGAGTTGCTGCCGC
>JARRQB010000173.1:0-4134 GCA_037382265.1 Gammaproteobacteria bacterium
TCGGCACGCACACCTGAATGTTGTGTTCGGCGCACAGCTGCATGTAGCGCTCCAGGCGCGCGGAGGAGTGTTCGGGACCCTGCCCCTCGTAGCCGTGCGGCAGCAGCATGACCAGACCGCACATCAACCCCCACTTGCTACCCGCCGAGCTGATGAACTGGTCGATCACGACCTGGGCGCCGTTGGCGAAGTCGCCGAACTGCGCCTCCCAGACCACCAGCGAGTCGGGTTCGGCCGAGGCGTAGCCGTACTCGAAGGCCAGCACGGCTTCCTCGGACAGGACGGAGTCGATCACGACGAAATTCGGCTGGCCGGCGCGCAGGTGCTGCAGCGGAATGTAGCTGGCGCCCGAGACTTGATCGCGGAACATCGCGTGGCGGTGGAAGAAGGTGCCGCGGCGGCTGTCCTGGCCCGAAATGCGCACCGCATAGCCGTCGTCGAGCAGGGTCGCGTAGGCGAGGTTCTCGCCGAAACCCCAGTCGGCGAGCTGGTCCCCGGCGGCCATCTTGTGGCGGTCGTCGACGATGCGCTGCACGCGCGGGTGCAGGGTCCAGCCTCCCGGCGGTGTCAGCATCTGTCCGGCGAGGGCCTGCAGACGATCCAACGGCACGGTGGTGTCGGCCGGCGTGTCCCACGTGGTGTCCCGGAACGGGCGCCAGTTGACGCTGTAGGGGTTGCTGAGGCCGCACACGATCGGGCGGCCGACGGCGTGTCCCCGTTCCAGGTCGCTGCGGTAGCCTTCCACCATCGCGTGCGTCTGCTCCGGCGAGAGCACGTCGTCGGCGATCAGGCGGTCGGCGTAGGCGGCGCGCACCGGCTGGTGGTTGCGGATCTTCTTGTACATCACCGGCTGGGTGACCGCCGGCTCGTCGGCCTCGTTGTGACCGTGGCGGCGGTAGCAGACCAGGTCCAACACCGCGTCCTTGCGGAACTGGTTGCGGTAGTCGAGCACCATGCGGGTGACGAAGATTACCGCCTCGGGGTCGTCGCCGTTGACGTGAAAGATCGGCGCCTGGACCATCTTGGCGACGTCGGTGCAATAGTTGGTCGAGCGGCTGTCCAGCGGGTTACTGGTGGTGAAACCGATCTGGTTGTTGACCACGATGTGCACGGTGCCGCCGGTCTGATAGCCGCGCGCCTGCGAGATGTTGAAGGTCTCCATCACCACGCCCTGGCCGGTGAACGCGGCGTCGCCGTGGATGATCACCGACAGCACCTTGTCGCCGGCCTTGTCGCCGCGGCGCTGTTGGCGCGCGCGCACCGAGCCCTCGACCACCGGGCTGATGATTTCCAGGTGCGAGGGGTTGAAGCCGAGCGCGACGTGCACCAAGCCACCCGGGGTCTCGACGTCGGACGCGAATCCCATGTGGTACTTCACGTCGCCGGAGGTCATGATGCCCCGGCGCCGGCCGCGGCCCTCGAACTCTTCGAACAGCTCGTGCGGCGGCTTGCCGAGGGTGTTGACGAGCACGTTGAGCCGGCCGCGGTGGGCCATGCCGATGACTACCTCCTCGACCCCCTTGCGGCCGCCGCGCTGGATGAGCTCGTCGAGCAGCGGGATCAGCGAGTCGCCGCCCTCAAGCGAGAAACGCTTCTGGCCGACATATCGGGTATGCAGGTACTTCTCGAGGCCCTCGGCGGCGGTCAGCATGTGCAGGATCCAGCGCCGGTCCTCGTCCCCCAGTTCGGGGCGCCCGCGGTAGCTCTCGAGCCGCTGCTGGATCCAGCGCTTCTCTCTGGTGTCGGTGATGTGCATGTACTCCGAGCCGATGGTGCCGGTGTACACCTCCCGCACGATGTCGATGATCTCGTGCAGTTCCATGCGCTCGGGTGCAAACAGCGAGCCGGTGTTGAAGCAGGTGCGCATGTCGCCCTCGTTCAGGCCGTGGTAGGCCGGGTCGAGTTCGGGTACGGGCACCGCCTCGGTGAGGCCGAGCGGATCCAGGTTGGCGGCCTGGTGGCCGCGCACGCGGGAGGCGTTGATCAGCCGCAGCACCGCGGCCTGCTTGGCCGCGGCGCCGGCGGACAGGGCGGGGCCGGAGACCAGGATCTGCTTGTGGCTTTCGCGGGCCAGGCGTTCGAGATTGGCGCGAATGGGAGCGTGCGGGGTGTCCGGGGGGGCGTCTACGCCGCTCCGCGGCAAGGTGTCGAAGTGTGCGCGCCAACCCGCCGGGACGCTGTCGGGGTCGGCGAGGTAGGCCTCGTAAAGGGCCTCGATGAAGGCGGCGTTGCCGCCGGAGTAGGCTGAGGAGGCGCGTAGGCGATCGAGTTCTTCGGTCATGTTAGTACGCTCGTACTATTTTTTGACGCACGGCCGACGGCCGTTAAACGCCCGAAAAGCGTAGCACAACGCGCACCGGCGCACCGGAAAATGTGGAATAGTATGAACGTACCAAAATTATCGGCATCCGGCTGGTGAACGACCGCCCGCAGTCCGAACCGGCGCGCGGCGGCCGCACCCGCCTGGCCAGTGCGATCGAGGCCGATCTGGCCTACTTCGACGCTCGCTTGTCGCTGATCGGCGAACACCCGGCGTCCGTCTACGAACAGGCGCAGGCCCGTGCCTTCACCCTGCTGGGTCGCCAGTTACAGGCCGCGCTGACGCGCGCTCGGCAGCGCGGCGGCAAGCCGAAATAGCCCGTTGGACGCACCGTTGAAAAAGGCCGTGCGGTCTGCTCCACTGAGCGCCGTTCGGCCAGCCTGACCCGGGGTAGCGTGACATGAGCATCAACAAAGACAAGGCGTCGGTGATGTCCGAGGGACACTACGCCGCCAGCCTGGAGGCTGTGTCCGAGAGCGAGGTGTACGACGCCGACTTCGAGGAGCTCATCCGCCAGATGCTCCAGCGGGTCGGCGAGGACCCGCAGCGCGAGGGCCTGAGGCGAACCCCGCTGCGCGTCGCCAAGGCCATGGATTTCCTCACCAGCGGTTACGACAAGACTGCCGAAGACGTCGTGCGCAACGCCGTCTTCAACGAGGACTGCCAGGAAATGGTGCTGGTCCGCGACATCGAGTTCTACTCGCTGTGCGAGCATCACATGCTTCCCTTCTTCGGGCGCGCGCACGTGGCCTACCTGCCTGCCGGACGGGTCATCGGCCTGAGCAAGATCGCTCGCCTGGTCGACGTCTTCGCACGGCGCCTGCAGGTCCAGGAGCGCCTCACCAACCAGGTAGCGGACTCGCTGATGGCGGCCCTGCAGCCACACGGCGTCGCGGTCGTCGTGGAGGCCAGTCACACCTGCATGATGATGCGCGGCGTGCAGAAGCAAAACAGCACCACGGTCACCAGCGCCATGCGCGGCACCTTCGAGGAGGACGCGCGCACTCGGGCGGAGTTCATGGGGTTACTGAAGGCCTGAGCATTCCGTCTGAGCGCGTGGGTTTGCCCCGGCCTGACTCCGCTTGGCGATGAACTTCACCTGTTACACCGAATGGCGCCAACTGCCGGCAAGCGCAGACGTGCTGTTTTCGGTCGCCGAAGCGAGCAGCCCGTTCCTTTCCCGGCAATGGTTTGCCACGCTCGACGCGGCGACCCGCAGCGCAGGCCGGTCGCTGCTCATCGCGAGTGTCGTCGATGACCGGCGCGTGTTGGCCATGCTGCCACTGGTCGCCTGCGAACCCGGCCACTGGGAGTCCCTTACCCATCGCTATACCCCGTTTTACAATGTGCTATCGCACGAAGCACACCGACAGGAGGCACTGACCTGCCTGGCCGAGGGCCTGGGCCGGCTGCCGTTGCAGTCGTTGCGCATCGAGCCCGTCGATACCGAGAGCAGGGAAATGCGTGAATTCCGGTACGCGATGCACGCCTGCGGCTTTGACAGCTGGCGTCGATTCAGCGCCTACAACTGGATCCACTCGAGACGTAAGCAATCGTATGACGACTACCTGCGGGAGCGCCCCGCTCGCCTGCGAAACACCATCGCACGCAAGAGCCGCAAGCTCCAGCGCGAACGTGGCTACGAGATACGGTTGTTCAGAGGAAACGAAGTCGAGTCGGGGTTGCCGGATTACCATGCTGCCCACGCGGCGAGCTGGAAAGCCAACGAGCAGTTCGGGTCGTTGCTCAACGGCATGGCCATCGGGCTGGCAGCGCCGGACTGGACACGGCTTGCCGTCCTCTACATCGAGGGG
>JARRQB010000174.1:0-4114 GCA_037382265.1 Gammaproteobacteria bacterium
GGGGCGGGGACGCGGCGCGGCCCCGCGCCGGCGTGGGCTAGGCCTGCGGTGCCAGGGCGCCGGTCGTCGGGCGGTGCACGACGAGCGACAGACGGCTGTGCCAGCCGAGGTCCTCGACCTGGAGGCGGATGAAGTGGTCGGCGTGGCATTGCCGGCAGCGCTCGATCTCGCTGTACAGGCCGTTCAGGTCGCCGTCGTAGCAGTCGGGGCGGGCCCAGGCCTCCCATCGGGTGTAGCGAGGCCGGACCGCCGGCGCGTGTTCGATGCAGACTACGCAGCCCTTGCGCAGGCACTCGCCGAGCTGCACGTACATGCGCCGTTCGGCCGAGGGTTGGGTGGTGTCGGTCGAAGTCGTCTGTGCGTCCATCCGCGGGTCTCCTGCAGCGTGCATGTCAGCGCCGACAGTGGGGCGTCGTCGGGTTAATACTTGAGCAGCGTAGTCAGGAATTGCCTCGACGGGAAATTCGGATGTGCCGCGCTAGGCATCGAAGCGGGTCTATGGGGCGCGGCGGCCCGGCGCGATCGCTCAGGCAACGACGGTCCGCCCGTCGCCGAGGGCGCTTGGTCGGGTGTCGCCGGCGAGCAGTTGCTCGGCCTTCTCCAGCGCGACGCTCTTATCTGGCAGCACGTGGTCCGGCGGCAGTCGTTCGAGCAATCCGAGGCGTTCCAGGCGTGCCTCGACGTCGCCCTCGGCACCCGCGACGAAGACCTCCTTGCCCTGCTGCAGATCGTCCAGCACCAGTTTCTCGAGCGCCAGCGAGGAGGACACGCCCAGCACCGGAACATCGGTGAAGTCGAGCACCAGGACCTCGTGGGGCTCGAGCACGGCGTGCTGGCGCGAGATGGCCTTCGCCAGACCGAAGATCAACGGCCCGCCCAGCGAGAACAGCAGGATGCGGCCGTTGGCCCGTTGCAGCACGGCCTGCTCGTCGCGCGTCAGCTCCCGGTGGTCGTCGGGGTGGTGTTGGATGGCCTTGACGGATTGGCTCTGCAGTTTGCTCAGCCGCTCGATGGTCAGGATATTGGCCACGAACACGCCCACGGCCACGGCGGTGATCAGGTCGACGAACACGGTCAGCCCGATGACCCCGTACATGATCATCGCCGCCTTGCCGGAGACCCGGTGGGCGCGCCTGAGGAAGGCCCAGTCGATGATGTCCAGACCCACCTTCAGGGCAATGCCGGCAAGCACGGCCAGGGGGATGTTGGCGGTCAGCCCGCCGGCCCACAGCACCACGACCAGCAGGATTGCGGCGCGGGCCAGGCCGGACACCGCGGTCCGCCCCCCGGTCTGGATGTTGACCACGGTGCCCATGGTCGCGCCGGCGCCGGGGATACCGCCGAACAGGCCGGAGGCGAGGTTGCCCAGGCCCTGGCCGATCAGCTCCTTGTCCGAGCTGTGCTCCTTGCGGGTCAGACTCTCGGCGATGACCGAGGTGAGCAGAGCGTCGATGCTGCCGAGCACCGCGAGCACCGCGGCATCGACGACCATCAACTGCCACTGTTCTGCGGTAAACACCGGCAGCTGCAGGGAAGGCAGACCGGTCGGTATCTCCCCGATGCGGCGGATATCGAGGTCGTCGAACAGGAGCAGCGACAGCAGGGTCCCCAACACCAGCGCGACCAGCTGCGGCGGCAGGTAGGGTTTGAGGCGTTTCGGGAAAAACACGATCAGGCCGAGCGTCAGTACCGCCAGCGTCGTCTCGGCGGGCGAGACGCGAGCGAGCAGTTGCGGGAGTGCCTGGACCGTGCCAAGCACCCCGCCGGCTGGCGTAGCTTGCCCTAGAAAGGGGCCGATTTGGAGGATGATCAGGATGACCCCGATGCCGGTCATGAAGCCCGAGATGACGGTGTAAGGCATCAGCGTGACGTACTTGCCGAGCCTGAGTCCGCCGAACAGCACCTGTAAGACGCCGGCCAGCATCACCACGGTGAACGCCATCGCCATACCCTGTTCGGGATTCGCGGCCACCAGGTTGGCGATGACCGCCGTCATCACCACCGTCATGGGGCCGGTCGGTTCGGAAATCAGCGTCGGCGTGCCGCCGAACAGCGCGGCGAACAGGCCGACGAGGACGGCGCCGTAGAGGCCGGCCGCCGGTCCGGCGCCGGAGGCGACGCCAAAGGCCAGCGCCATGGGCAGGGCGATGATGGCCGCAGTGACGCCGCCGAACAGGTCGCCGCGCAGGTTGTCCAGACGGATCTCGTTGAAAATACGCATGCCGGGCCTCGCGGTCGCTTGGCCGTACACCTTAGCGGAGCAACTCATCGATAAATAGTCGTATTCATGATGAGCTTAATTGATACTGATCGATGTATCGGCCGCTTCCCAGAGGCTGTCGAGGCGGCGTTCACATTGACGGGTGCGGCGTGGGGCCCTAAAATCCGCGGCTCGGTGTTAGCGGTGTTCGGGCCGGCCTGGCCGGTGGGAGCGATCCGACGGGGCCTCCGCTACCGGTTCCTGAACCCCCGGCGACGGGGTTTTTTTCATATGGATCGTGCCGGGTCGACGACGTCGCCGGCGGCGGTCGGGGGAATGGGCCTTGGGCCCATTTTTTGTTTGGCGCGGTGGGTTTAAGTCGAGATGCGGCAGGCGCCACAAGCATTGGTCGAACTGGCGCGGGCGGTGGTGGAGCCCATGGGCTACGAGTTCGTCGGGCTCGAGTACGTGCACCCGGGTGGCGGCGAAGGGCTCCTGCGCGTTTACATCGACAGCGAGGAAGGCGTGGTGTTGGACGACTGCGCGGCCGTCAGCCACCAGTTGAGCGGGGTGCTCGACGTGGAGGAACCGATTCGCGGCGAGTACAACCTGGAGGTGTCCTCGCCGGGGTTGGACCGGCCGCTGTTTGAACCCGCGCACTTCGCCCGGTTCGTCGGCCGCCAGGCCCGGGTGCGCCTGTCGAGTGCGCAGCCTGGTCGGCGCAAGTACCAGGGCGAGATCGTCCGTGTCGAGGATGACGCCGTGTGGCTTCGGGTCGACGGCGAGGAAGTTCGCCTGGCGTTCGATCAGATCGACAGTGCGCGGCTCGTTCCGGAGTTTTGACGCAAGAGTAAACGTATGAACAGAGACATCCTGCTCGTGGTGGACGCCGTTTCCAATGAGAAAGGCGTCGACAAAGAAATCATCTTCGAGGCCATCGAAGCGGCTCTGGCGTCGGCCACGCGCAAGAAGCACGGCGGCGAGATCGAGGTGCGGGTGGCTATCGACCGCGAGACCGGCGATTACGAGACCTTTCGGCGCTGGGAAGTGGTCGAGGCCGAGCCCGGCGAGCCGCTCGAGCAGCCGATGGCGCAGATCACGCTGGAAGCCGCGCAGGCGGTCGACCCCGAACTGCAGGTCGGCGACTATGTCGAGGACGGCATGGAGTCGATAGAGTTCGGTCGCATCGCCGCCCAGACCGCGAAGCAGGTTATCGTGCAGAAGGTGCGCGAAGCCGAACGCGCCAAGGTCGTCGAGGCCTACCAGGACCGGGTGGGCGAGCTGGTCACCGGCGTGGTCAAGCGCATCGACCGCGGCAGCATCATCCTGGATCTCGGCGGCAACGCCGAGGCCATCGTGCCCAAGGGCGAAATGATTCAGAAGGAGTCGGTGCGCGCCGGCGACCGCCTGCGCGGCTACCTCTACGACGTGCGATCCGAGCCGCGCGGGCCGCAGTTGTTCGTCTCGCGCACCTCGCCGGAGCTGCTCAAGGAGCTGTTCCGGCTGGAGGTGCCCGAGGTCGGAGAGGGTCTAATCGATATTCTCGGTGCCGCCCGCGACCCCGGCCTGCGGGCGAAGATCGCCGTGCGCTCCAACGATCCGCGTATCGACCCCATCGGCGCCTGCGTCGGCATGCGCGGCTCGCGCGTGCAGGCAGTCTCCAACGAACTCGCCGGCGAGCGGGTGGACATCATCCTGGCCGACGAGAACCCGGCGCAGTTCGTGATCAACGCCATGTCGCCGGCCGACGTGGTTTCCATCGTCGTGGACGAGGATACCCACAGCATGGACGTCGCCGTGAAGGACGAGAACCTCTCGCAAGCCATCGGCCGTGGCGGGCAGAACGTGCGCCTGGCCAGCCAGCTGAGCGGTTGGGAGCTCAACGTGATGAGCGAAGAGCAGGCTGCCGAGAAG
>JARRQB010000175.1:0-4085 GCA_037382265.1 Gammaproteobacteria bacterium
CCCGCGAACAGCGCCGCGGTGGTCAGCAGGTTGGGCAGCAGGTAGATGCCCCGCCCCCGCTTCGGCTTGCCGGGTTCGAGGTCGTTGGATGTTTCCGGCTCGGAATTCATACCGCGAGTATAGGAGAAGCCGGCATGTGCAAGCACAAGGGCCGAGGGCCGAGGATCTAGGGCCTAGGGGGTCTTGTGCCGCTTCGCGGCGACTTTCGTCGAGATGACGAGGTGCCTCCAAGCCAGCCGCACACCCCCCCAAGCTTTCAATCCTAGTTCCTAGAACCTAGTCCCTAGATCCTAGTTTTTGGATTTGTCGACCAGCTTGTTGGCCGTGATCCAGGGCATCATCTCGCGCAGCTGCTCGCCCACCACCTCGATCTGGTGGGCGGCGTTGTTGCGGCGGTGGGCGGTCATCATCGGGTAGCCGATCTGACCTTCCTGGATGAATTGCTTGGCGTAGTGGCCGTTCTGGATATTGGCCAACGCCTCGCGCATGGCAGCCCGGCTGGCTTCATTGATGACCTTGGGCCCGGTCACGTACTCCCCGAACTCCGCGTTGTTGGAGATCGAGTAGTTCATGTTGGCGATGCCGCCCTCGTACATCAGGTCGACGATCAGCTTCAGTTCGTGCAGGCACTCGAAGTAGGCCATCTCGGGGGCGTAGCCCGCCTCGACCAGGGTCTCGAAGCCGGCCTTGACCAGTTCCACCGCGCCGCCGCACAGCACGGCCTGCTCGCCGAACAGGTCGGTCTCGGTCTCGTCCTTGAACGAGGTCTCGATGATGCCGGTGCGCCCGCCGCCGATCGCCGAGGCGTAGGACAGGGCCTTGTCCTTGGCCTGGCCAGAGGCGTCCTGGAACACAGCGACCAGGTCGGGGATGCCCCCGCCCTTGACGTACTCGTTGCGCACGGTGTGGCCGGGCGCCTTTGGCGCGATCATGATCACGTCGAGATCGGCGCGCGGCACGATCTGGTTGTAGTGGATGGCGAAGCCGTGGGCGAAGGCGAGCGTCGCGCCCTGCTTGAGGTTCGGCTCGATCTGGCGCTTGTACAGCGCCGCCTGGAATTCGTCGGGGGCCAGCACCATGACCACGTCGGCGCCTTCGACCGCCGTCTCCACCGAGGCCACCTTCAGCCCCGCTGCCTCCGCCTTGGCTGCCGACCCCGAACCCGGGCGCAGCGCCACGGTGACGTCGACGCCGGAGTCCTTGAGGTTGTTGGCGTGGGCGTGGCCCTGCGAGCCGTAGCCGATGATGGTGACCTTGAGGGCCTTGACGATGGAGAGGTCGCAGTCTTTGTCGTAGTAGATGTTGATGGCCATGTGCTATCCCTTGGGGGTTTTCGGTTGTTCGTAGTAGACACGGCCGGCCGGCCGCGCGTTCAGATCGACAGGCGCTTGTTGCCGCGCGAGATCCCGAGCGGGCCCGAGCGCACCACCTCGAGGATCAGGTCCTCGTCCAGCACCTTGATGAAGGCGTCCAGCTTGTCGCTGTCGCCGGTCATCTCCAGCGTGTAGGTGCTGTCGGTGACGTCGACGATGTTGCTGCGGAAGATGTCGGACAGGCGCTTGAGCTCGTCGCGCATGTTCTTCTCCGCGCGCACCTTGATGATCATCAGCTCGCGCTCGATGTGGGGGCCCTCCGACAGGTCCACCAGCTTCACCGTGTCGATCAGCTTGTTCAGCTGCTTGGTGATCTGCTCGATGATGGCCTCGTCGCCGCGCGTGACCAGGGTCATGCGCGAGAGCGTGCGATCCTCGGTCGGGGCGACCGTGAGCGATTCGATGTTGTAGCCGCGCGCCGAGAACAGCCCGGCCACCCGGGACAGGGCGCCGGACTCGTTTTCCAGCAGGATGGATATGACGTGGCGCATCAGGCCAGCTCCCGGTCGGACGAGAGGTGCGGCGAGAGGTGCATCTCGTGGTGCCCCTTGCCCGCCTCGATCATGGGGTAGACGTTCTCGGCCGGGTCGACGACGACGTCGAGGAACACGAAGCGGTCCTTCATGGCGAACGCCTCGCGCATGGCCCCCTCGAGGTCCCCCGGCTTCTCGACCCGCATGCCGACGTGGCCGAAGCTCTCGGTCAGCGCGACGAAGTCCGGCAGGGCGTCGACGTAGGAGTGCGAGTAGCGCCCGTCGTAGAAGAACTCCTGCCACTGCCGCACCATGCCCATGTAGCCGTTGTTCAGCAGCAGCACCTTGACCGGCAGGTTGTACTGCTTGCAGGTCGCCATCTCCTGGATGCACATCAAGATGCTGGCCTCGCCGGTGACGCAGCACACCTGCGCGTCCGGAAAGGCCTGCTGCACGCCCATGGCCGCGGGCAGGCCAAAGCCCATGGTGCCCAGGCCGCCGGAGTTGATCCAGCGCCGTGGCTTCTCGAACGGGTAGAACTGCGCGGCGAACATCTGGTGCTGGCCGACGTCCGAGGTCAGGTAGAACTCGCCGTCCCGGGTCACCTTGTACAGGGTCTCGACCGCGTACTGCGGCTTGATCTTGTCGCCGTTCTGGTCGTAGCGCAGGCACTGCACGCCGCGCCAGCCGTCGATGCGCTCCCACCACTGGGCGAGCGCCTCCCGGTTGGGGCCGGATTTGCGCTCGGCGATGACCTTGAGCATGTCCTTCAGCACGCGCTTGACCTGGCCGACGATGGGCACGTCGACGCGCACCGTCTTGGAGATCGAGGCCGGGTCGACGTCGATGTGCACGATCTTGGCGTTGGGACAGAAGTGGGCGATCTTGCCGGTGACCCGGTCGTCGAAGCGCGCGCCGATGGCGATCAGCACGTCGGTCTCGTGCATCGCCATGTTGGCCTCGTAGGTGCCGTGCATGCCGAGCATGCCGATGAAGCGCTTGTCGGTGCCGGACACCGAACCCAGGCCCATCAGGGTGTTGGTGACGGGAAAGCCCGTGACCTCGATGAGTTCGCGCAGCTGTTCGGAGGCGTCGCCCAGCACCACCCCGCCGCCGGTATAGATGACCGGGCGCTCGGCCGCCAGCATCAGGTCGACGGCCTTCTTGACCTGCCCCAGGTGCCCCTTGTCGACCGGGTTGTAGGAGCGCATCTCGATCTTCTTCGGGTAGTGGTAGGGGATCTTGACGCTGGGGTCGGTGACGTCCTTGGGGATGTCGACGACCACCGGGCCCGGCCGGCCGGTGGTGGCGATGTAGAACGCCTTGGCGATGGTCTCGGCCAGGTCCTCGAGCCGGCGCACCAGGAAGTTGTGCTTCACGCACGGGCGCGTGATGCCCACGGTGTCGACTTCCTGGAAGGCGTCCGAGCCGATCACCGGCGTCGGCACCTGACCGGTCAGCACGACCAGGGGGATGGAGTCCATGAAGGCGGTGGCGATGCCGGTCACGGCGTTGGTCGCCCCAGGGCCGGAGGTCACCAGCACCACGCCCGGCTTGCCGGTCGCGCGCGCGTAGCCGTCGGCGGCGTGCGTGGCGGCCTGCTCGTGGCGGACCAGGATGTGCCGCACCTCGCCCTGCTGAAACAGCGCGTCGTAGATGTGCAGTACAGCGCCGCCGGGGTACCCCCAGACGTACTCGACGCCCTCGTCCTTCAACGCCTGGACGACTATTTCGGCACCGCTGAGTTCCACCTTGCTGACCTCCGGAATCGTGGAATAATGCCCCTCGGACAGGGGCGACTCCCGCTGACAGGTAAAGTCTATTGGAACAGAGCAAAGTACTGATGTCGCGGCGCAAGGTCAATAGCACCGCAGCGGCCCTGGGAGTGCTCCTGCTGACCGCCGGCGGTGCCGCGACGGCGCATGCCGAAGAGGCCAAGACCTACCGCTGGGTGGAGGAACCCGGCGACGTGGTCTACTCCCAGCTGCCGCCGCCGCCCGGCGTCGAGGCCGAGGTCGTGCCTCCCCCGCCCCCGCCTGCCGAACCGCCGGAGCAGGCCATCCAGGAGCTGCCCGAGCAACAGCAGCAGCTCGAGGACCTGCGCGAGGACCGCGAGATCGCCCGGGAAAAGGCGGTCGAGGAGGCCAAGCAAGCGCAGAGCCGCAGCCAGGGCTGCGCGGCCGCCGAGCAGAACGTCCGCGTCTACCGCGATAGCCCGCCGAACCGGTTGATCCGGGAC
>JARRQB010000176.1:0-4070 GCA_037382265.1 Gammaproteobacteria bacterium
GTCTACGGCGTGTACCTGGCGTTGACCGGCGAGGGTTACACCTGGCGCGATCTCTGGGACACCGCCGACATGCTCAAGCGCGAACTGGTGCTGGTGCCCGGCGTGCGCAAGGTGTCGATCGGCGGCGAGCCGAAAGAGGTGGTCTACGTCGACATGTCGCGCGCCCGGCTCGGCGAACTGGGCATCTCGCCGGGGCACATCGCCCAGCTGCTCGAATCGCAGAACGTCGTGACCGACTCCGGCCAGATCCGGGTCGGCGACGAGTTCCTGCGCATCAACCCGACCGGCGAGTTCGACTCGGTGAAGGCCATCGGCGACGTGCTGATCAGTTCCGACGAGCGCCGCCTGGTGTTCCTGAAGGACATCGCCACCATCGTGCGCGCCTACGAGGAAGTGCCGAGCCAGATGTTCTACGTCGACGGCAAGCCGGCGCTCACGCTCGGGGTGTCTATGCAGTCGGGCGAGAACGTGGTGGCCGTGGGCCAGCGCCTCGAGGCCCGCTTCCGCGAACTGGTCGGCGCGATTCCGCTCGGCATGCAGCTGGAGGTCATCTACAACCAGCCCGGCGAGGTGGAACGGTCGGTGAGCGGCTTCATCGTCAGCGTCGGCCAGGCGGTGGCCATCGTGATCGTGGTGCTGCTGGTGTTCATGGGGCTGCGGGTGGGACTCATCATCGGCACCGTGCTGCTGATCACCGTAGCCGGCACGCTGCTGATCATGCACCTCGACGGCATCGAGTTGCAGCGCATCTCCCTGGGCGCCCTGGTCATCGCGCTCGGCATGCTGGTCGACAACGCCATCGTGGTCGCCGAGGGCATGCTGGTGCGCATGCAGGCGGGGATGAAGGCGGCGGAGGCCGCGCGCGAGACCGTCGGCAAGACCATCTGGGCGCTGCTCGGCGGCACCCTGATCGGCATCCTCGCCTTCTCGGCGATCGGCCTGTCGCCCGACAGCACGGGCGAGTTCGCCGGTTCGCTGTTCTACGTCATCCTCTACTCGCTGCTGCTGTCGTGGCTGACCGCCATCAGCACCACGCCGCTGCTGTGCGCCCTGCTACTCAAGCCGGGCCAGGGCGGCAGCGACGGCGACGCCTACGGGGGGGCGGTCTTCCAGGGCTTTCGTCGGCTGCTCGACCTCGCGATTCGCTTCCGCACGGTGACCATCGCCGTGGTGGTCGGCCTGTTCGTGATCGCCGTGATCGGCTTCGGCAGCGTCAAGCAGGCGTTCTTTCCCGAGTCGAACACGCCGCTGTTCTTCGTCGACGTCTGGGAGATCGAGGGGACGGACATCCGCGCCACCCGCGAGGACGCGCTGCGCGTGAGCAAGTTCCTGCGCGGGCTCGAGGGCGTGCAGCAGACCAACACCGTGATCGGCGGCCCGCACCAGCGCTTCACCCTGGTGTACGACCCGCGCGAGGTGTCCTCGGCCTACGCGCAGATCATCGTCAAGACCGACACGCGCGAGCGCATCGCCGAGGTGTGGGAGCAGGTCGATCGCTACCTGAAGGCCGAGATGCCCTGGACCGACCCCATCATCAAGTCGATGCGCATCGGCCCGGGACGCGACGCCAAGATCGAGGCGCGCTTCCACGGTCCGGACCCGGCGGTGCTGCGGCAGCTGTCCGAGCAGGCGCAGGCGATCATGCGCGCCGACCCCGAGGCCAAGGACACCCGCGACGACTGGCGCCAGCCGGTGAAGGTGGTGCGGCCGGTGTTCAACGAGCAGGTGGGTCGCCAACTCGGTATCACCCGCGAGGACCTGTCGAACGCGCTGCGCTACGCCGCCGAGGGCGTGCCCGTGGGCCGCTACCGCGACGGCATCCGCGTGCTGCCGATCAACATGCGCGCGCCCGAGGACGAGCGCGCCGATGTCGGCAACCTGCAGGACATCGTGCTGTGGAGCCCGGTGCTCGGTCGGGGCGTGCCGGCGGCGCAGGTCGTCAGCGGCTTCGAGACCGTGTTCGAAAATGCGGTGCTGCGCTCGCGCGACCGCATCCGCACCATCATCGCCTCGTGCAACCCGACCGGCGAGCTGGCCACGCCGCTGTTCGAGCGCCTGCGGCGGCAGATCGAGGCCATCGCACTGCCGCCCGGCTACACGCTGTCGTGGGGCGGTGAGTACGAGGACTCGAAGAAGGCCCAGGCGGGCCTGGCGCGGTCCCTGCCGGTCGGCTTCCTGCTGATGATCCTGACCAGCGTGGTGTTGTTCGCCAAGATCCGCCAGCCGCTGATCATCTGGCTGACGGTGCCGCTGGCAATCGTCGGCATCACCGCGGGGCTGCTCGCGGCCAACGGCGCCTTCGACTTCATGTCGCTGCTCGGCGCGCTGTCGCTGATCGGCCTGCTGATCAAGAACGCCATCGTGCTGATCGACGAGATCGACCAGCAGATCGCCGAGGGCAAGGAACGCTACGCGGCCGTGCTCGACTCGACGGTGAGCCGCCTGCGGCCGGTGGTGCTGGCGGCGGCCACCACCATCCTCGGCCTCATCCCGCTGCTGTCCGACGTGTTCTTCGTCAACATGTCGATCACCATCATGGCGGGGCTGGGGTTCGCGACCGTGCTCACGCTGGTGTTCGTGCCGACGCTCTACGCGGTGATGTTTCGTATCAAGCCGAGCTGACCAGGGGCCCCTCAGCGAAGGATTTGGTCGGTAAGAAGTGGCGAAAACCACCGCCTTCCTTTTGAAGACGAAAGGCACACATTTTGCTAAGCTGAGATCATGAAGACGTTCGCATGGAATGCGGAAAAGAACGAGCGGCTCACATCGGAGCGTGGCGTGTCTTTCGAAGACATCGTTCTCAACATCCTGCTCGGAAATGAAGTCGATATCTTCGAGCATCCGGATCAGGACCGATATCCGGGGCAAAGAATCTCGGTCGTGCTGGTCGAGGGATACGCTTACCTCGTTCCGTTCGTAGAGAGCGACGAAGAGATCTTTCTCAAGACCATCATTCCGAGCCGAAAGGCCACCAAACTTTATGCGGGTGGTTCGAATGAGTAAGTTGAAATCCGAAGAGAAAGAGATCCTGGAAGCACCTGACTCAGGTCGTTGAAGGCGCACAAAGGATGCCGAGAACGAGATCTCGGCGCATCGTGCCGTCGCGCAAGCGACCTTCAAAAAAGACGCCCGCATCACTATCCGTTTATCGTCCCGAGATCTACGGGCTCTGCAGGCGCGCGCCTCGAAAGAAGGCATTCCCTACCAGACACTCGTGTCGAGCGTGATTCACAAATTCGTCGATGGACAACTGGTTGAGAAGGCCACGGAACGGTAAATCGCTCGGGCACTGACTGGGTGATGTCTCGCGATGCCCGGTAGAAACGTGCTCGCCAGCGTCGGCTTCGCGCTCACGGTCACCGGGCCGATCATCCTGATTCTCGCGCTGGGGCCTTCCTTGCGCGGGCCGGCCTGATCGCCGAGGCCTTCATCGACGGCGGCACCCGGCTGGTGTTCGATGTCGCCCTTGCGGCGCCGCAGCCAAGCCTCGCCTATTTGGCGTCCATCTTGACCAGCCGCGGATCGATCGACTCGTCGGGCTCGGCCGCGTAGCGCTTGCAGCGCTGCAGGAAGAACTTGGCCGGGCCGTCGGCGGGGAAGGCGATCAGCAGTTGTTCGAGGCGCGCCTCCGCGTCGTGCCAGTCGCGCGCGCGGTACTTCTCCATGGCCGCGTCGAAGCGTTCGCACAGCTCTTGCTGCTGCGGGGTCGCATGCTCGTTGAGCGCGACCACGTGGTAGATGGGCACCGCATCGGTCTTGTTCACGAACTGGAAGTCGCCGAGGTAGCGGGTCAGCACGTTCTCGAAGCCCTCCACCACGGCGCCGGTGGCGAGGATCTGGGTGCCGATGTGCTTGTTCAGGCCCTCCACGCGCGAGGCGGTGTTGGCCGAGTCGCCGACGATGCTGTAGACGAAGCGCCCGCCGCCGCCGGCGTGGCCGATGTAGACCCAGCCGGCCTCGAGCCCGATGCGCAGGTTGGCGTTCGGCATGTCGTGGCGCTGCTTGAAGTCCTCGACCGCGGCACCTGCCTCGAGCGCGGCGAGCAGGGCCTCGCGGCGCGGCACCGGGTC
>JARRQB010000177.1:0-7858 GCA_037382265.1 Gammaproteobacteria bacterium
CGTTGTGGGGGCGCGCCGCTGCCGTGTTGCACGACCGCATGACGCAGAGCGTCTACCCCCAGTTCGACGACGTCTCGGATCTGTTCGAGCGCGCCCAGCCGCGTCCGCTGCGCAGCGTCGATCTCCTCCGCGGCGGTCAGGCCGCGCTTGAGCACGCCAACCGCGACTGGGGCCTGGCGCTGTCGGACGACGAAATTCAGTACCTGGTCGAGAGCTTTACCGCCCTGGGCCGCAATCCGACTGACGTCGAGCTGATGATGTTCGCGCAGGCCAACTCCGAACACTGTCGGCACAAGATCTTCAACGCCGACTGGATCATAGACGGCCAGCCGCAGAGCCATTCGCTGTTCGGCATGATTCGCAACACCACGGAGCAGGCGCCGGACGGCGTACTGTCGGCCTACCGGGACAACGCTGCGGTCATCGCCGGGCATCGCGCCTATCGCTTCTTCCCCGATCCGCGCAGCGGCGTCTACGGCGAGCACGACGAGCCCGTGCACATCCTCATGAAGGTGGAGACGCACAACCACCCCACCGCGATCGCGCCCGATCCCGGTGCGGCGACCGGTGCCGGGGGCGAAATCCGCGACGAGGGCGCGACCGGTATCGGCGCCAAGCCGAAGGCGGGCCTGTGCGGTTTCTCGGTGTCGAACCTGCGCATACCGGGCGCCGAGCAGCCCTGGGAAGAGGACTTCGGGCGCCCGGGGCGGATCGTCAGCGCACTCGACATCATGCTCGAGGGCCCGATCGGCGCCGCCGCCTTCAACAACGAGTTCGGCCGGCCGAACCTGCTGGGCTACTTCCGCACCTTCGAGGAACGCGTGCCGGGCCCCCAAGGCCTCGAGCTGCGCGGTTACCACAAGCCGATCATGCTCGCTGGCGGGCTGGGCAGCATCCGCGACGAGCACGTCGTCAAGCGCGACTTCCCGCCGCAGACGCCGATCGTGGTGCTCGGTGGTCCCGCCATGCTGATCGGGCTCGGCGGCGGCGCGGCGTCGTCGATGACCGCGGGCGCCTCGGCCGAGGACCTGGATTTTGCTTCGGTGCAGCGCGCCAATCCCGAAATGCAGCGCCGCTGCCAGGAGGTGATCGACCGCTGCTGGGCGCTCGGCGACGACAACCCGATCGCCTTCATCCACGACGTCGGGGCGGGCGGGTTGTCCAATGCGCTGCCCGAGCTGGTGCACGACGCTGGCCGCGGCGGGCGCTTCGAGTTGCGCACGGTGCCCAACGACGACCCCGGCATGTCGCCGATGGAGATCTGGTGCAACGAATCACAGGAGCGCTATGTGCTGGCCGTGCACCAGGCCCGGCTCGAGAGCTTCCAGGCGATCTGCGAGCGCGAACGCTGTCCCTACGCGGTCGTGGGCGAGGCTGTCGAGGAAGAGGGGTTGGTGCTCGGCGACGGCCTGCTCGGCGGTACCCCGATCGACATGCCCTTGTCCCTGTTGTTCGGCAAGCCGCCCAAGATGCTGCGCGACGTCGACCACGCCCGTTTTGCCCGGCCGGCGCTGGCGCGCGACGGCATCGTGCTGGAGGAGGCCGCCTTGCGGGTACTGAGGCTGCCGACGGTGGCTGCCAAGACCTTTCTCGTGACCATCGGCGACCGCAGCATCACCGGGTTGGTCGCCCGCGACCAGATGGTCGGGCCCTGGCAGGTTCCGGTCGCCGACGTCGCGGTGACACTGACCGACTACCGCGGCTACAGCGGCGAGGCGATGGCCCTGGGAGAGCGCCCCCCGCTGGCGCTGCTCGACGCGGCGGCCGCGGGCCGCATGGCCATCGGCGAGGCGATCACCAACATCGCGGCGGCGCCGATCAAGGCCCTGGGCGACGTCAAGCTGTCGGCCAACTGGATGGCGGCGGCGGGCCATCGGGGCGAGGACGCGGCCCTGTACGACACGGTGCGGGCGGTGGGCATGGAGCTGTGTCCGGCGCTCGGCATCGCCATTCCGGTCGGCAAGGACTCGATGTCGATGAAGACCGTCTGGCCGGCGGGCGGGGAGGCGCGCGAGATGACCGCGCCGTTGTCGCTGATCGTCTCGGCGTTCGCACCCGTGACGGATGCGCGCCGCACCCTCACGCCGCAGTTGCGTACCGACCTGGGCGACACCGATCTGATCCTGATCGACCTCGGCAAGGGGCGTAATCGCCTCGGCGCCAGCGCCCTGGCGCAGGTCTATCGCCAGCTCGGGCACGAAGGGCCGGACGTCGACGACCCGGCGATGGTGAAACGCTTTTTCGGCCTCGTGCAGGAGCTCAATCGAGACGGCCTGCTGCTTGCCTACCACGATCGGTCCGACGGGGGTATGTTTGCGACGCTGTGCGAGATGGCCTTTGCGGGCCGCACCGGCCTCGACATTCAGCTGGCCGCGGTCGACGACGACGTCTTCGCCGCGCTGTTCGCGGAGGAGCTCGGCGCCATTGTCCAGGTCCGCCACACCGACACGGACGACGTCTTGATGGCCCTGGAGGGCGCCGGCCTTGGACATCACTGCCATGTCGTCGGCACGACCCGCGACGACGACCTGCTGGTGTTCGCCCGCGGCGAGCACCGCGTGCTCGAGCTGGTCCGCACGCCGCTGCAGCAGGCCTGGAGCGAAACCACGACGGCCCTGCAGGGCCTGCGGGATCACCCGGCTTGCGCGGCCGAGGAGTTCGAGCGCATCGGCGCCGCCGACCCCGGACTCTCGGCGACCCTGACCTTCGACCCCGACGACGACGTCGCCGCGCCGCTGTTCGAACGGTCGCGGCCGCGCATCGCCATCCTGCGCGAGCAGGGTGTCAACGGCCAGGTCGAGATGGCCGCGGCCTTCCACGCCGCGGGCTTCGAGTGCGTGGACCTGCACATGTCCGACCTGTTGGCCGGCACGACCACGCTGGCTGGCTTTCAGGGCCTGGTTGCGTGCGGCGGCTTCAGCTACGGCGACGTTCTGGGGGCCGGCGAGGGCTGGGCCAAGTCGGTGCTGTTCCACGCGCGTGCGCGTGACGACTTCCAGGCCTTTTTCGAGCGCCCCGACACCTTCACGCTGGGGGTGTGCAACGGTTGCCAAATGCTCTCCAACCTGCACGAGCTGATCCCCGGTGCCGAGCACTGGCCGCGTTTCGTGCGCAACCGTTCCGAGCAGTTCGAGGCTCGCTTCGTGATGACCGAGGTGGCGGCGTCGGCCTCGATTCTGTTCGACGGCATGGCCGGCAGCCGCATGCCGGTGGCGGTCGCCCACGGCGAAGGGCGCGCCGAGTTTCGCGACGCCGCCCACTTGGCCGCGGCGGCCAGCGCGGTTGCCCTGCGCTATGTCGAGAACGACGGGACGGTGGCGGAGCGCTACCCGGCCAATCCAAACGGGTCGCCACAGGGCATCACCGGGCTCACCAGTGGCGACGGGCGGGCCACCATCATGATGCCGCACCCCGAGCGGGTGTTTCGCAGCGTGCAGCATTCCTGGCACCCGGACGCGTGGGGCGAGGACGGGCCCTGGATGCGGCTGTTCCGCAACGCCCGTCGCTGGGTGGGGTGAGCCCCGTGAGCGAACAGGCGCTGGTCGAGCTGCAGTCCCGGATCACGTTCCAAGACGATGTCATCGAAGAGTTGAGCCGTGCCGTCGCCCAGCAGCAGCGCAGTATCGAGCGGTTGACCGAGGAGCTCGCCCGGCTGGCCCGGGAGGTGCGTGGCCTCGCCAGGTCGCCCGTTGCCGGCAGTTCCGTCGAGGAGCCGCCGCCACCGCACTACTGATCTCGACTAAACTGCGCGGAGACCAGCACAAAACCAACGGCAGAGGAGGAGACGGCAATGGGGCGAGTGGCATTGGTGACCGGCGGGACTCGCGGTATCGGCGAGGCGATCTGTGTGGCGCTCAAAGATGCCGGCTATACCGTAGCGGCCAACTACGCAGGCAATGACGAGGCGGCCCGGGCCTTCGCCGAGCGCACCGGCGTGCCGGTATTCAAGTTCGACGTGAGCGACTTCGAAGCCGTGCGTGCCGGTGTCACGCAGATCGAGCAGCAGTTGGGGCCCAAGATGGCGGTGGAGCAGTGGGACGCGGTCATCAACACCAATCTGCGATCCTGCTTCAACACCGCGCGCTGCGTGATCGAGGGCATGCGCGAGCGGCGCTTCGGTCGGATCGTCAACATCGGGTCGATCAACGGCCAGGCCGGTCAGTACGGCCAGGTCAACTACGCGGCGGCCAAGTCGGGCATCCACGGCTTCACCAAGGCGCTGGCGCAGGAAGGCGCGGGGCGCGGGATCACGGTCAACGCCATCGCACCGGGCTACGTCGATACCGACATGGTGAGGGCGGTGCCCGAGGACGTGCTGAAAAAGATCATCGCCCGCATTCCGGTGGGCCGCCTCGGCCGCCCCGAGGACATCGCGCGCACCGTGCTGTTCCTGGTCTCCGATCAGGCGGATTTCATCACCGGCTCGACCGTGTCGGTCAACGGCGGGCAGCACATGTACTGATCGCCGGCCGCGTGACCTGCCAGACCGAATCGAGGCGAGGGGCGTTTGCACCGCCGGCGCCGCTGTGCGCCCGTGCGGGTTGCACGGGATACGCCGCGCGCACCTGTCCGTAGCCCCTCGGTGGGCGTCCGCCTGCGGCCCATGGTTTCGCCCCCCGTGAGTACCTTGGCGCTGTTGCTCGGCCTGTTGCCGGCCGCCGCAGGCCAGCCGGTAGAGGCTGCCGCCGGCGGGCCTGCGGTGGCGCCGGCTGTGCTGGAGTTCGCCTGGTCGGCCGGCAGCCTGGCCGGCGAAGCATGGTCGGTCGACGACCTGGAGGCCCGGCTGCGCCTCGACGCGAGTGGCGTCGGGTCGCTGAGTCTCGATGCGGCGCGGCTGCGCCTGGAAGCCCACCCGGGGCGGTTCGAGGGGCTGCGCTTCGACTGCGACGCCCTGTCGATGAAGGCGTCGGACTGGGTATGCGAGACCGGGCGTCTGAGCCTCGAGACATCGCCCCTGGGCGGCCGGCACTCGGCCGGTTGGCGGGCGCACCTCGGGCCCACCGGGATCGAGATCGAGGTGCGTGACCTGACGGTGGCGGCTGGGCGCGCCGCGCTCGAGTTTCGCTCGGCAGACCAGCGCTGGCAGCTGGCGGTCGACGCCAGCGGTCTGGCACTGGATGCCCTGGCCCCACTGCTGCGCGGGCTGTCGCCGGCGGACTGGGGCGCGACCGGGCGCTTGTCCGTCCGCGTCGATGCGTCGGGCTCGGGCGCGCGGGTCCGCCGCGTGGCGGGCGAAGCGGAGCTGGAAGGCCTCGTTTTCGCGTCGCCGGACGGCACGCAGGCGGTCGAGCAGCTGGACGTGCGGGCAGACGTGCGCGCGCAGGCCGTCGACGACGGCTGGGAGGGCGAACTCGCGCTCGCGAGCGGCGCCGGTCAGGTCTACGCCGAACCGCTCTACCTGGACCTGGGCGAGGCCCCGCTCCGCCTCAGTTGCAGCGGCCGCTGGTCGACCGACCGAGATGCGCTGGACTGCGGGCGCTGGAGCGCGCGCCACGAGGGTGTGGCGGAGGCCTCGGGCTCGTTGCGCCTCGCGCTGGCGCCGATCGCGGTCGACGCGCTGTCGGTGACCGCGCGGACGGCCCGCGCGGGCGAGGTGTACCGCGCCTGGTTGCAGGCGTTCCTGATCGGCAGCCCGGCGGACGACCTGACCCTGGCCGGCGCCGCCGAGCTGGCGTTCGAGTCGGATGCCGCGGGCGCCCGGACCTGGCGCCTGGGGCTGGGGGGCCTGGACGTGGCGGACAACCGGGGAGCCTTCGTCCTCGACGGTATCGAGGGTGAGGTCAACTGGCGTCGTGAGGCTCCGGCGGCGGCATCGCGGCTCACGCTGCGTGGCGGAGCGCTGCACCGGGTGGGCTTCGACGGTTTCGACGCCGCCTTCACCGCGCTGGGCACGCGCTTGAAACTCGACCGGCCGGTAGCGGTGCCCCTGCTCGACGGGCAGCTGCGGCTCGCCAGTCTCGAGGTCGACGGCGCCGCAACCGGTGCTCGCTGGCAGACTTCGCTGGCGCTCGAGGCACTGTCGCTGCAACGCCTGACCGAGGCACTGCAATGGCCGTCGTTCACCGGTACGCTCGAGGGCAGCCTGCCGGAAGTGCGCTTCGCCGACGGCGTGCTCAGCACCGGTGAGGGCCTGGTGTTCAGGGTCTTCGACGGTGTGGTGGAGCTGGCGGGCGTGACGCTGCGCGACCCGTTGGGCGCCGTGCCGGTGGTCGCGGGGTCGGCACGCCTGCGCGGGCTCGATCTCGCCCGGGTGACCCGCGCGTTCGCCTTCGGCCGTATCGAGGGCCGGATCGACGGCGACTTGAGCGAGCTCGAACTGGTCGGCTGGCAACCCAACCGCTTCCGCCTGCACCTGTACACGCCGAAGCAGGAGCCCGGGCGGCGCCGGATCAGCCAGCGGGCCGTCGAGAACCTCACCGAACTGGGCAGCGGCGTGCCGGCGGGCCTGTCTTCAGGGCTGCTGCGCCTGTTCGAGGAGTTTCGCTACGAGAAGATCGACGTCAGCGTCGCGTTGGACGGCAATCTGGCGCTGCTCTCCGGTATTGCCAGGCCCGACGGGGGTTATTACCTTGTGAAGGGCACCGGCGTGCCGCGCATCGACGTGATCGGCCGCAATCGGAAGGTCGCGTGGAAACAGTTGGTGCAGCGCCTGCGCGACATTCGCGTGGAAGGCGTTAAGATCGAGTGATTCGTCGGGTGATCCGACTTGGCTGCGGAAAGGACAGGCGCATGATCAAGAAGCTTCTGGGGTACCTCGGGTTGAGCATGGTGTTGGCCGCCTGCGTGACCATCAACATCTATTTTCCCGCCGCCGCGGCCGAGGAGGCGGCACGGGAGATCGTGCGCGACGTGCTCCAGAGTGCCCCCTCGGAACCCTCCGGGGAGAACCCGCCGGCCGACGACAAGCGATCGGCGCGGCCGGTGCCGCTGGCGCTGGTCTGGAGTATGCAGCTCCTGGAACGGCTGGTGCCCGACGCCCAGGCCGCCCAGGCGGACATCAACATCAGTACCCCGGCGATTGCCGCCCTGCGCAAGAAAATGGAGGCGCGGCAAGCTGCACTCGCGCCCTTTTACCGCTCGGGGGCCATCGGTTTCGATCGCGAGGGTATGGTCGGGATTCGCGACCTGAACGCGGTGGCCCTGCCGCAGCGCAACCAACTGAAGAAGCTGGTCGCGGACGAGAATGCCGACCGCAAGGCCTTGTATCGTGAGATCGCCCGCGCCAACGGGCATCCGGAATGGGAAGCAGAGGTGCGCGCTACCTTTGCGCGGGTTTGGGTGCAGGAGGCGCCGCGGGGCTACTGGTTCCAGGATGCCGGGGGACGCTGGCAGCAGCGCTGAGGCGGCCGACTACTTGTCTTCCTCGGTGGAGCGTTCGGTTTTCGGCGCGCGGCCGACGCCGTAGGCCTTCAGGAAGTTCTCCTGCATGGCCCGCCACATGTCGAGATTGCGCTCCGTCATCTCGGTCATCACGCTGAACGGGGTCTTCTCCATCATGGAGGCGAACTGCTTGCGGATCACCTCCTGCTGCTCCAGGAAAGAGTCCATGCTCTTTTCCAGATAGTTGCCCATGAAGCCCTGCATGGCGTCGCCGTAAAAGCGGATGACGCGAGCGAGGAAATCCGTGCTGAGGATGGGCTCGCCGCTTTCCTCCTGCTCGACGATGATCTGTAGCAGGATCGAACGGGTGATGTCGTCCTTGGATTTGGCGTCGATCACCTTGAACGGCGCACCTTCTTTCACCAGGCGACGGATGTCGTCCAGGGTGACGTACTGGCTGATCGCGGTGTCGTACAGCCGCCGGTTCGGATACTTCTTGATAACCCTGATGTCGCTCATGGCTCGTCCCCTGCCAATC
>JARRQB010000178.1:0-5878 GCA_037382265.1 Gammaproteobacteria bacterium
CCGGAGCCGGAGCGGCCGGCGGTCGGGGAGGATGGGGAACCGGACTCGTTGTTGGAGGAGGCGATCGAGTGGGTCGACGAAAAACACGCCGCGTTGTCCGGCATGGTCCAGTCGTCGGCGCTGGCGATCGACCGCTTTTTCGCGACCGACGAGTACCTGGAGGACACCACGGAGAGTTACCTGCGCGTCATCACGGACCTCGATTACGACACCCGGGATGACGTCTCCGGCGCCATCAATGTCCGCGGCAAGCTTGATCTGCCGGGCACCAAGCGGCGCTTTTCCCTGATCGTCAGCGGCGAGTCGGACGACCCGTTCGGTGACGATGTGAGCGCCGAAGACGATCGCGAAAACACCAGTCTCGCCATCGAGCGTAACCCGCGCACCGGCCTTGACGGTTGGCGGATCCGGCCTTCGGTCGGCGTCAAGGGCGGCTGGCCCCTCGATCCATACGCGCAGCTGCGGGCGACTCGCAAGGACGACCTGGGCGGCGGCTGGGTGGCGCGAACACAGGGCACTGTCCGCTATCTGGTGGACGACCAATGGGACCTGCGTGCCGAATTCCAGCTGACGCAGGTCATCGACGACGAGTGGTCGTGGCGCACGCGCACCAGCCTGCGCCGGGAGGACGTCGACGGCTACAGCAAGGCCAGTCAGTCGTTCGACGTCTACCAGCGTGTCAACGACGAGGTCGCCATGCGGCACACGCTCTCGGTTTCCGGCGACGACGAATTCGACCAGTGGGAGGTGGACACCTACCGGTATCGCTTCAGCTGGCGCCGCCTGATCCACTCCGACTGGTTGTTTTTCGAGGCCAGCCCAGAGATCTACTTCCCGCGCGAGTACGACTACGAGGCCACAGGGGCGGTGCAGCTCCGCCTGGAGGCCTACATCGGTGGTCTATGATGGACCCGTTCGCTCGCGCAACACGGACTCAATATCGCGGCCTGCCGGCCGCCAACTATCGGGTGTGGTGAAGTGTCGGGAATCGTATTGAAGAACGCGCTCGCTCTGCTGGCGGTGGTGATCGGCCTGTTGCCCCTGACGGCGGCGGCCGAGGTCTACAAGTACCGCGATCATGCCGGGCGGATCTACCTGACAGACCAGCGCATGCGCGGCGGTGGCTATGTGTTGCTCAAGGTGATCCGCCTGCCCGGGCAGCGTGCGGCGGTGCGCGACAGCGGTGCGGCGATGCGTGCGATGGCGCGCCGCCGCGCCGCGGTCAGCGCGAAGATCGTCGAGGTGGCTGCCGAGGCGCGGCTGCGCCCGGAGCTGATTCACGCCGTGGTCCGAGCGGAGTCCGCCTACGACCCCGGCGCCGTGTCGCGCAAGGGCGCGGTCGGCCTGATGCAGTTGATGCCTGGCACTGCCGAACGCTACGGCGTGCACGACCGTCGCGATCCGGAGCAGAACCTGCGCGGCGGCACCGCTTACCTGCGCGATCTGCTGGAACTGTTCGACGACGACCTGCGGCTGGCCCTCGCCGCGTACAACGCCGGGGAGAACGCGGTCATCCGGCACGGCCGGCAGATTCCCCCCTACGAGGAGACCCGCACCTACGTGAACCGGGTGCTGGCCTTCCTGGACGAGTATCGGCGCGACCTCTCCGCGGGCCGGCTGGCCAGTAACTGACGGCACCCGGTGGGCCGCCGGCAGGCAGGACCTGATGGCCGACGACGGCACCCGCACGACCCCGAAACGACGCTGGTGGCGCTGGCTGCGCGACATCGCCGCCGTCGTGGCGGTGGTCGCGCTGGTGCAGTGGTGGCAGGCCCGCGACGCGGCCCAGGGCCCCGCCCCGCCGCTGGCGGGCAGGCTGCTCGACGGCGGCCTGGCGGCGCTCGAGGACTATCGCGGTCAGCCCGTGCTGGTGCACTTCTGGGCCACCTGGTGCCCCGTCTGCCGGTTCGGCGAAGACGCCATCGAGCGCATCGCCCGCGACCACCCGGTGCTGACCGTCGCCACCACGTCGGGCACCCCTGACGAACTCCGCACCTACCTCGCGAACGAGGGCCTGAGCTTCGCCGTGCTGGCTGACGAGGCGGGCGATCTGGCCCGGTCTTGGGGCGTGCACGGGGTGCCGGCGAGCTTCGTCGTCGACGGCGACGGGCGGATCTCACACGCCACGATCGGATACAGCACCGAATGGGGCCTGCGCAGCCGACTCTGGCTCGCGCGAGCGGCTGTCCCGGCCCTGCTTGCCACGCCGTAGCCGCTAGTCCTCGCCGACCACCCGTTCTTCCCGCGGCGCGCTCAGCAGTTTCTCCGCCTCGGTCTCGTTCTTGGCGAAGATCAGCCGGTAGTCCTCCGACGAACCTGGTTCCAGGGTGGCGCGCCGCTCGCGGGCCAGGGTGCGGGCGGATTTGAAGTCGCCGAAGGTCTCCAGGTGGGTGAGGGTCTTCTTCCCGGTGTCGGCGTGGGTGACGATGTGGTAGACGAAGTAAGGCATAGGGTCCGTTCCCCCGAATGCTGTGCACCTTCGAAAGATATCACGCAGGTCGGCGGCGCTGGTCGGCAACCGGTAAACGGGCCGGGTTACTCGGCGCCGGGCGCCGGCAGGCCGGCCAGGTGCGCACCCAGCTGCTCCGCCCGCTGCTGCAGCAGCAGCGAGCGGGCGCCAGCCGCCAGCAGGGTGCCCGAAGCGTCTCCCCGCCGGCCCAGCGTCTCGTCGATGAGCCCGAATTCGGCCTCGGCGAAATCCTGCCACGCCGCCTGCGCCGCGCGGTAGCGGTCCAGCGCCGCGCCGGCCAGCCTGGCCTGCAGGATGCGATCGTAGTCCGCGATACTGGCGCGCCAGCGCTCCGCAGCGGCCCGCTCGCAGCCGAGGATGGCGGCGGGCGAGGATGCCCGGGCCACGCACGCGCGGGTCTGCGTGTCGGGTGCCGTCGCGCAGACGGCGGCGCCGGTCCCGAGCCACAGGCAGGTCAAGGCGACTTTACCCGCGCGCATCGCTTTGGCTAACCTCGGCAGGCGCGTTGGGGTTAAGGAGAGTGGCTGCGTGGGCGAGGTCTGGAAGCGGGTTGAGGCTATCGGTGACAGTCTGGTGGAACGGCCCAACCGAGTGGGGCTGTTCGTCGTGGGTGCCGCCATGCTGTGCGCCTCCTGGGCGGAAGTCTGCGCCATCATGGGACACGGCGGGCCTGCCAACAATGGCATTCAGCTGCGGGCCAGCTACCTCGAACCCGGCGCCATTCTCGTCTTCAACCCCGGGGTCGTTGCCCTGCGCTTTGCCTCGCGCCGGTTTCCGGGACGCGGTGACGACGTCTAAAACCTGCCACGGAGGTCAGTCCGAGTGTCCGAGTTCCCCGTTATCCGCACCGCCATCCCGAAGCGTCGCTACCAGGTGGCCGAGTACGGCGTTACCCTGCTCGGCGAGATCGACAGCGGGGACGGCATCGACTACGAGTACGTCCTGGCCTTCGTGCGCGAGGGCGAGGCCAAGCCGGTGTTGTTCGTCTGTGCCGAGCGCAGCCCTGCGGACGAGCGAGCGCGGGGCTCGCATCGGCTGCGCGTGGTGAACAGCGCCATGTCGGAAGTGCTGGACCATTCAGATGCCTGGCGGCGCCTCGAGGCGTTCGCCGACGAGGCCCTGCGCATCGGCGTCCGGACCCTGGGCCTGGGCAGCGAGACGCCCTACCGCTTGTCCTGATCGCCCCCCAGCCACTCCCGAATACGCTGTTCGGCCCAGTAGCCGGCCCGCCAGGGCCAAGGCCCCGCGACAAAGCCGACGTGACCGCCGCGGGCGGAGAGTTCGAGCCGCACGGCTTCGGGCAGTTCGTCGTCCCGCGGTATCGAGGCGGGGTACATGAAGGGGTCGTCCACCGCATGCAGGATCAGGGTCGGGCGGCGGATGTGCGGCAGATACTGGCGCGAGCTCGAACGCCGGTAGTAGTCGGCGACCCCGGTGAACCCGTGCAGCGGCGCGGTGACCCGGTCGTCGAAGGCGAAGAAGGTCCGGAGCCGGTCGACGTCGACCTCGACCGGGCAGGGCCACGCTGATAGATGCGCGAGACCCCGCGGCCCAGGCGCCGGGCGGCGTCATCGAGTACGAAAGGCACGGAAACGGCGGCGGCACGCTCAAGCGGCGCCGAGGCGCCGCGCTCGCCCAGCCACTTGAGCAGCACGTTGCCGCCCAGCGAGTAGCCGACGGCACCGTACAGGTGCAGGCCGCGCCGGCGCAGCACCTCTTCGACCAGGTGGTCGACGTCGCCGGTGTCGCCGCTGTGATAACTGCGCGCGAGCCGGTTGGGTTCCCCGCTGCAGCCGCGGAAGAACAGGAAGCACACCCGGTAGCCGCGGCGGGCCAGCAGGCTTACCAGGCCACGGGCGTAGTGTGAATCGAGCGAGCCCTCCAGTCCGTGCAGCACCAGCACCAGCGGTCCGTCCACGGGACCCAGCCAGGCGAGGTCGAGAAAATCGCCATCGGGCAGTTCCAGGCGCTCGACCGTTCGCGGTGTGTGGGGCCTGGGCCGGAAGAAGGTCGGCCACAGGGTTTGCGCGTGTGGTCCGCGCAGCCACCAGGCGGGGCGGAAGCTGCTCGCCGCCACAGGCACGCTCAGTGGACCTTTTCCTGGTGGCGGTAAAGGCTGGCGTACAGGCCCTCGCCGGCGAGCAATTCCTCGTGCCGGCCCTGCTCGACGATGCGCCCGTTCTCGAACACCAGCACCCGGTCGGCCTGGCGCACGGCGCTCAGCCGATGGGCGATGATCAACGTCGTGCGGCCACTGAGGAAGGTACGCAGGGCGTGGTGCAGGCGGCCTTCGGTCGTAGTGTCCAGCGCCGAGGTCGCCTCGTCGAGGATCACGATCTTCGGTTCGGTGAGTACCATCCGGGCGATGGCCAGGCGCTGCCTTTGGCCACCGGACAGCCGAATGCCGCTGCGCCCGATCAAGGTGTCGAGACCCTCGGGCAACGCGCGCACGGTGTCGGCCAGCTGGGCGACCGCCAGGGCGTCCCACAGCGCGCGGTCGTCCGCCTCCCGGCCCAGGGTGAGGTTGACGCGCAGGGTGTCGTTGAGCAGAGCCGGATGCTGCAGCACGGTGGCCACGTTGTCGCGCACCACGTCGAGCCCGATCATCTGCACCGGCACGCCATCGAACCGCACCTCGCCCGCGTTGGGCAGATAGAGCCCGAGCAGAATCTGTACCAGGGTGGTCTTGCCGCCGCCGCTCGCGCCGACCAGGGCGACTTTCTCGCCGGCCGCGATCTCCAGATCGATATGATCGAGCACCAACGGGCCGTCGCCGTAAGCGAAGCACAGATCGCGCACTGAGATCGCCGTGGTGGCGCGGCCCGCGAAGGGGTTGGCGCGGTGCGGGTAGCGCGGTTCCAGCGCGACGTCCACCAGTTCGTTGATGCGGCCGAGCGCGGCGCGGGCGCTGTGGTAGGCGTACTGGATGCTCAGTATCTCCTGCACCGGGCCCATCATGAACCACAGGTAGGCGAACACCGCGAGCATTTGGCCGACGCTGAGATCGGAGAACAGCACCATCAGCATGGACACCGCGCGGAACACGTCGAAGCCGAACAGAAAGACCACGAACGACAGACGGTTGGCGGCGTCGCTCTTCCAGGTGTACGCGCCGGAGTGCGTGCGCACCCGCTCGGCGCTGGCGATGACACGCCCGATGTAGTGGCGCTCGCGGTTACTCGCCCGGATCTGCTGGATGGCGTCCAGCGCCTCGGCGAGCGTCTCCTGAAAGGCCTGGTAGGCGCTGTTTTCACGGGCCTTGAGTTGTTTGACACGCCGGCCGAACACCGTGGTGACGTAGATCACCAGCGGGTTGAGCAACAGGATGAACAGCGCCAGTTGCCAGTGCATCCACAACAGGATCACCGCGGTGCCGGCCACGCTGAGCACGGCGACGATGAACTTGCT
>JARRQB010000179.1:0-3095 GCA_037382265.1 Gammaproteobacteria bacterium
GCCTCCAATTCCTGGATGATCTTGCCGTTGCCGCGCACCGGCCCGTCCAGACGCTGCAGGTTGCAGTTGACCACGAACACCAGGTTGTCCAGCCGCTCGCGGGCTGCCAGCGAAATCGCCCCCAACGACTCCGGCTCGTCCATCTCGCCATCGCCCATGAAGGCCCACACCCGCCGGTCCTCCAGGTTACCGATGCCGCGGTCGTGCAAGTAACGTATGAAGCGCGCCTGGTAAATCGCCATCAGCGGCCCCAGACCCATGGACACCGTCGGAAACTGCCAGAAGTTCGGCATCAGCCAGGGGTGCGGGTAGGACGGCAGGCCGTTGCCGCCGACCTCCTGACGAAAGTGTCCGAGCTGCTCCTCACCGATGCGCCCTTCGAGGAAGGCGCGCGCGTAGATGCCCGGCGCGGAGTGCCCCTGGAAGAACACCAGGTCGCCATCGTGGTCCTTGCTGCGGCCGCGAAAGAAGTGATTGAAGCCGACGTCGTACAGGGTGGCGCTCGAGGCGAAGCTGGCAATGTGCCCGCCCAGTTCGGTCGACAGCCGGTTGGCCTGCACCACCATCGCCATCGCGTTCCAGCGCACGAACGAACGGATGCGGCGCTCCATGGCCTGGTCGCCCGGGAAGCGCGGTTGGTGCGCCAGCGGAATGGTGTTCACGTAGGCCGTGTTGGCGCTGTAGGGCAGATAGGCGCCCGAGCGCCTGGCCTTTTCGATCAGCCGTTCGAGCAGGTAGTGGGCCCGATCGATGCCTTCGTGCTCGAGCACGCCGTCGAGCGCGTCGAGCCACTCCTGGGTTTCTGTCTGGTCTATGTCGGGTCTGGCAGCCATGGTGATCTGTCCCCGGGGTTCGATCCGAGCACCGCCCGGTCGTTTTGAAACGTCGCTTGCTCGGCGCCTGCACCGCAGCGCGGCTAGGCGCATGCCTTTCATTCAAGCAGAAAGCCGGTGGCAAAGGAAAAATAAATTTGCAATGTTTTTCTAAACAGCTAGTTAAATCTTTTTTTAAACTTTATGTTCGTCCCATTCTAAAAACCCGCAGAGAGCCAGTCGGGCAACCTGCAGGGGCTGACCGAGCAGACCTCGCGGGATTCGGTCGGCCTATCACGACAGAATTCCCGTACCTGAGAACGCTAGCGGGAGCCGCCACGGCCGGCGGCGACCTAGCTGTGACACTCCCCAACTTGTGCATATACTTGCATTTATCCTGCTTATCAGCCCGCGAGGCAAGCCGCATGCTGCTACTGATCGCCGACTCGCAGACCGCCCGTCGACAGTCGACCCAGGAGTATTTCGCGGCACACCGTTGCGCGGTATCCGCCGTCCCCCAGCTCGAGGACGTGGTCGGCTGCCCTGAACTGGTACTCATGGAGTGGCCGGAAGACGCCGCGGGTGGGGAGGTCGCGCTCGCGGCGCTGCGCGACCGCGACGCGAGGATTCCGGTCATCGTCACCAGCGGCGACCTCAAGACCGCCACGGCGGTGGCCTGCCTGCGCGCCGGGGCGGACGACTACGTACGCCGCCCGTTCGACCTGGACGAACTGCACGCGCGGGTGCAGGCCTTGTCGCGCAGGAACTTGGTGCCCCGCCGGCCCGTGATCAATGCCGGACCGGTAGCAATCGACGATCACTGCAAACGGGTGACGGTTTACGGCGCCGAGGTCAGTCTGTCGCCCAAGGAGTATCAGCTCTTGCAGCTGTGCGCGGCAGACCCCGGCCGGGTGTTTTCCCACGAGGAGATCGTTACCTGCCTGTGGCCCGAGCGCGGCACCGACAACACGGTCGACATCAAGCAGTACGTCCACCTGCTGCGCAGCAAGCTCGGCAAGGTCCCCCAGGGCCGCAACCTGATCGAGAACGTCAAGGGGTTCGGCTACCGACTCGCCATATAAAAAAAGCCGCGCGAGGCTTTCGCCCCACGCGGCTCCGGACCGATCTTCGGACCGACGTCCGCGTCAGATCTCTTTGCGGGTCCTGGCCAGCTCGGCGCGGCGCGCCTCCATGACCTGCTTGATCTCGGCGCGGCGAGCTTCGATGTCCTTCATGCGATCGGCACGCATGGTATCCATCTCGGCCTGCAGTTCTTCGCGGGTCTTCATGCCGTCGAAACTGGGGGCTTCAAAGCTGGGGGCTTCGAAGCTCGGCATGTCGAAGGTCGGCATCTCGTAAGCCACCGGCCCGACCATGGGCTGCGGGAAATTGGCGCCGAACTGCTCGGCGGCCTTGCGCTGGGCTTCGATTGCAGTCTGATAGGCCTGCGCCTGCTGGGCTGCAAACTGCTCTGCGGCTTTGCGCTGGGCTGCGACGGCCTGCGCGTACTGCTCGGCGGCCTGCTTCTGCTGCTCGGCGGCGGCCTTCAGTTGCTCTTCCGTCGGCACGGCCGGCGCGTAGGGCGCGACGCCGTAGGGCGTATAGCCCCAGTACGGGTAGTCGTAGCCGTAGCCGCTGAGATAGCTGCGGGCGTTGCCGCGAGCCGAGAAACTCATGTTGAAGTCGCCGTAACCGTCGCCCAGGAAGTCACCCAGGCCGTTCCACGGACCGCCCCACCACGCTGAAGCGGACGCGGAGGCCGCCACCACGGTCGCGGCGGCCGCAATCTTGATCATCTTACGCATCGGAATACACCCCAAAAATCTTGTTTTAACAGCTTGTTACACTTCACCCCGGTTCTGCACGTCCCTGTGCAAACATCCCTTCAGGCCATGCTCTCCGAGACCTTACTTGCTCTCGGCAGCAGGCGCCTGAGGAGCAGCGGGCATGCCGTACGGGGCGTACGGGGCACCGTAGCCGTACGGGGCACCGTAGCCGTACGGGGCACCGTAGCCGTACGGGCCGTAACCGCCGTAGTAGTACGGGTTGCCGTAACCGTAACCGTAGCCGCGACCACGGCCGTAGCCGCCGCCGCTCATGTTCATGTTGAAGTCGCCCCAGCCGTCGCCCAGGCCATCGCCCCAGCCGTTCCAGGGGCCACCGCCCCACCAGGCAGAAGCAGAAGCAGAAGCGGCAACGATGGCAGCAGCGGCAGCAATTTTAACGATGTTTTTCATGCAATCTCTCCAGTATTCGTGTCTTTGGCGAAACGCCTTGGTTTGG
>JARRQB010000179.1:3134-7122 GCA_037382265.1 Gammaproteobacteria bacterium
GGGCACCGCCGCGCCGTAACCACCGCCGGCCCCTGGAGTTCGGACCCGCGGTCGCCGGCGAAAGGGACTGACAAAGTGATGAATCAGTAGGTGGCTTCGTCTTCGGGCGGCGGATTGCCGTCGAAGACGTCGTGGCGGCGTTTCTGCAGGTAGGCATCGCGGATGAACACGTAAGGGTCGAGCGCGGCCTGCTCGAACACGCGGCTAGCCGCCAGGAGGTCGGCGCGGCGATCAATGAGCCGCAGCCCCTTCAGCCCCCAGGCCACCCCGCCGTCTCGCAAGTACGTGAGCGGGTCCGTGTACCAGTCAACCACCTCGCCGATGGCATCGCGCCCCGAACTCGGGCCCACGATCGGCAACACGATGAAGGGCCCCGGGCCGATTCCCCAACTGCCCAGTGTTTGGCCAAAGTCCTCGTCGTGTTTCGGCAGATCAAGGTTGCTGGCGACGTCCATGAACCCGAGTACACCGACCGTGGTGTTGACCATCACGCGGCCGACGTCGCTGAACGCCCGGTTGAACTTCAGCTGCAGGAAATTGTTCAGCGCCGAGCCGATGTCGTCCAGGTTGCCGAAGAAGTTCGTGACGCCCTTGTCCACCACCGTGGGGACAATGGCCACATAACCGCGCGCCACTGGCTTCACGATGGCCTTGTCCAGCCCATCGTTGAAGCGGTACATGGCCCGGTTGAAGCTCTCGAAGGGGTCGCGGGGGTCACGAAACTCGGGATCCACGGAGGCGCAACCCGGCAGGACGATCGCGCCCGCCAAGCCAAGCCGCATGAGCCACCGCTTCGTGTCCATCAATCCGTTCCGCCCGTTGACGAGGGTGCAAGCCGGGATCGCGATCCGGGAATGCAGAATACCCGCTCGCCCGCCGCGCCCACAACAAGCCGCGCGGCGGCCGCAGCCGCTCAACGCAGCACCGACAGCGCGCAGCCCATCCGTTCCAAGCTGGCGAGCAGACCGGTCTCACCGGTCAGGTGCAGTGCGCCCACGGCCACGAACGCGCCGCCTGCGGCGATGGCCGGCTGCAGGCGCTCGGCCATACGCCGGTTGCGCGCCTCGATCAGCGTCCCCTGGAACCAGGCACCGAGGCCATCGCCGAGTTCGGCCTGCTGCCGCTCGCTCAGGCGCTGCAGCATGGCGAGGTCCCCGGCCAGATAGGCCGCCACCATGTCGTCGAATTCCTGCGGTAGGCGCGGCTGGATCTCCAGGGCCTGGGCCAGCAAGGTCGCCTGCTCGCCGGTCGTCAGCCCCTCGAACAAGGCCAGTTGCTCCTGCGCCGTCTCCAGGCCGACCACCTCCACACCCGCCTCCTGCGCCAAGTGATAGAGGCGCAGGTCGAGGAACAGCCCGGTTTCGTCCGGCGGCAAACTCAGCGTGGTCGCCAGTGCCCAGGGTCGCATGCGCAGCACGACCGGCGGTGGCAGACCGCGCGCACGCGCGACCTCGAGCACGCGCTCCAACAACCCGGGCTCCAGCAGCCCGTCGAGACTTTGCCCCTCGGGCAGGAAGCCTGCCCGCATCGTGGCCGCCAGGCTGGCACCGTCCGGTACCGTCTCGAGCACCAGCCGCCGCGCGCCGCGCAGTCGAGACTCCGCCGCGTCCGCCACGGCAAGCACCCGGGCGTCCGAGGTGTGCATGGTGCCCATCAGGTAGCTGGGCGCAAGACCGGGCTGTCGGCATTCGAACACCATCCCGTGCTGCGATGCCGCTGCCGGCCAGGCCGCGGGCAGCAGCGCCAGCACCAGTGCGAGGACGAAGTGCGGGGGCCCATTCGCCATTGTCAGGCGCTTCCTTTAAGCTGCAGCGATCGTGCCGGACCCATTGTATAACCCCGCCATAGCCGACCGCTTCCGCGGCTTCTTACCCGTCGTGATCGACGTCGAGACCGCGGGCTTCGACGCCGCGCGCGATGCCCTGCTGGAAATCGCGGCCGTACTGTTGAGAATGGATGAGACCGGCCGGCTGGTCGCGGTCAAGACCCTCAGTTGCCACGTCGAACCCTTCGCGGGCGCCAACCTGGACCCGCGCGCGCTGGCCTTCAACGGCATCGACCCGGGGCATCCGTTTCGCGGCGCCCTACCGGAGGCCGAGGCGCTGGGCACCATCCTCAACCCCATTCGTCTGGCGGTACGCCAGAACCAGTGCAAACGGGCCATTCTGGTTGGCCACAACGCCGCCTTCGACCTCGGTTTCCTGAACGCGGCGGTCGAGCGTACCGGCTTCAAGCGCAACCCCTTACACCCGTTCAGCACCTTCGACACGGTCAGCCTCGCCGGGCTGGCCTTCGGCCAGACGGTGCTCGCCAAGGCAGTGATAGCCGCAGGTCTGAGCTGGGAGGCCAGCGAAGCGCATTCGGCGGTCTACGACGCGGAAAAGACCGCCGAACTGTTCTGCGCCGTCATCAACCAATGGCAGGACTTGCTGCGGAAAGAAAACCGGGCTTGAGCCCCGTCACCGCGGACCGCCCGGATGCGCCGTCAGCCGGCCGCGTCTTCCGCGCCGGCCTGCACGGCGGTTTTGACCATGTTCTGTAGTTCGCCCGAGGCCTGCAGTTCCAGGGTGATGTCGCAACCGCCTACCAGTTCCCCGTTGATGTAGATTTGCGGGAAGGTCGGCCAATCGGCGAAACGCGGCAGGTTCTCGAAGATCTCGGGGTCCGCCAGAACGTTGACGTAGGCGAACCGCTCGCCGCAACTCTTGAGGGCTTCGGCCGCACGGGCCGAGAAGCCACACTGCGGAAACTGGGGCGTTCCCTTCATGAAGATGATGACTGGATTGCCGTCCACCTGTTCTTTAATTCTGTCCAACACGTCCATACCGCCTACCTCGTAACTTGGTCCAGTCCCCGGGGGATGGGGGCCGGCAGCCGATTTATCAACCTTAACGCCGAACCGCCGCCGCGAAAACCGACCCGGCGTCAGGGTATTGAGTGCCGGCCCGGACCCCGCCGCCAGGCACGGACCAGCATGCGATAGGCGCCGCGCATGAGCCAGAGAAACGCCAGAGGAAAGACGATGGTCTGGAAGACGAAGACGGCCGTCAGTTCGACGGTGCGGTCGATCGCCTGATTGGCGAGTTCCTGCACCGCCGCCAGGCGTTGCGAGACGTCCAGGGCCTCGCCGGTGTCGGCGAACCAGCGTCTCAGGCGCTCCGACCAGTCCGCCGGATCGGTCCCGCCCGGCGCTGGTGCGCGCAGCTCGTCGATGCGGCCGGAAACCTCTTCCAGGCCGGCGATAGCCTCCACGTAGCGCGGCGCCACGAAGTGCGCGTGCACGGCCTCGCCCACCAGCGCCAGCGACGGCACCAGAAACCGCATCACCAGGGCAAACAGCGCGAGCCGCAGCAGCCAGCCACGCCGCTCCGCCAGCCAACCGCGGCGCATCCCGTAGGCGACGCCGAGCAGCATGAACAGTACGCCGAGTGCGACGGTGACGCCTGGCCAGGCGAGGATCTCGATCAGCAACCGCTCGACCCCGAACGCGGTACTGGCCACCAGCATGACCCACGAAAA
Organism: Gammaproteobacteria bacterium; assembly: GCA_037382265.1. GTDB lineage: Bacteria > Pseudomonadota > Gammaproteobacteria > Chromatiales > Chromatiaceae > JARRQB01. The sequence goes on from JARRQB010000179.1 coordinate 6,654, forward strand.
ACGCTCCACCAGGTCGTTTACCGGGTCGAGAATCTGACCGGGGGCGAGATTGATGCCGACGCCGGCCGGTTGCACCGCCACTTCAGTGCCCTGTACGACCGAGATCACGCCGTTGAGCGTGCGCGCCAGCCCGAAGGCCACCAGAGCGCGCTGCAGGCCGGCCTCGACCGCCTGCGTGCCGAGCCGGTCGGCGTGACCGCTCCAGGCCAGCGCCAGGGCGAGGGCACCGATCAGCAGCGCCAGCCCGGCACGGCCTCGCGCCGGCGGCAACGGAACGGGCGCACTCATGGCAGCGACCGCGGCAGCTGAAACGTCATGGCGTGGCCTCACTGGTCGTCGGAGAAAAAGCGCGCTGCAACGACGGCACGAGGGACTGCTCCCGGCCGCGTGGACGCACAGATGGTCGGTATAACCAATGGCGGACCGCTTGTCGATGCCTGCGGCGAGGCGTGGCGTAGGCTACGCTCGC
>JARRQB010000180.1:0-3975 GCA_037382265.1 Gammaproteobacteria bacterium
CGACGACCGCCGCGCCGGCGACCGAAGCCTCCGCTGCCGCAGTGGAGGCGTCCGAGTCCGACTCGGCCGCACCCGCACCCGCACCCGCACCCGCAGCCGCAGCCGCAGCCGCAGCCGCAGCCGCAGCCGCAGCCGCAGCCGCTGCCGAGTCCGGGTCCGGGTCCGGGTCCGGGTCCGAGGCATCTTCCGCAGCCGACGCAGCTGACGTTGCGCCGCCGCCCCCGACGGTGGCCGCGCCGAAGAAGCCCTCCGCTGCGCCTGCCGACGTGCCGGCAGCCCCTGGCGAGAGTCGCGCAGAAAAGCCCCCGGCAGCGCCTGCGCGGAGTGCGCAACGCGCCGAGGCTGCTGCCCCGGCCGAGCCGCAGGCCGACCTGCCAACGGTCCCCGCGGCAGCGCCCGAGACGGGCGAATCCGCTGCCGAGGTGTCGGCAGCGCCCGCGCCCGAGTTGCCCGCAACCCCGACGGAGGAAGCTCCCGTGTCGCCGGGCCGCCCGGCCGCGCCGGCGCCCGAAAGGACGGTCGACAAACGCCTCATCGAGGCGCTCGATGGGGTGCTTGCCGGCCCGGAAACCCGGCCGTCGGCGCCGCCCGCCCCGCCGCCCAAAGCGGTTCCGCCGCCGCCCACCAAGGCTGCCGAGCCGCCAGCGTTGCAGCCGCTACCGGCGGACCAAATGGAGATGCTGCAGCGCGTGTTTGCGCCCGAGACGCTGCAATGAAGCGCGAGGGACGAGCCGGCGGCAGCGCGCAACCGCCGGAACCGGGCTAGGGTAACGGCGGCGCCCGGCGGTCGGCTGCTCGGCATCGCTAGTGGCCTTCCGACTGGCTGTCGGTCACGTCCCTCCGCCCATGGCCGGTCAACCGGTGCCGCACGCGCGCTAGCGCTGAGCCCGGCGTACCCGGGGCATGCGAAAGGGCAGCAAGGCCTGAACCCAGGTGCGCCGGAAGCGCTCGAGCGAGACACTCTCGTGTACGGCGCGGACGGTCTCGCCCAGCAGCCGCGTGCGAATCAACGAACGTGCGTAGAAGGGCGTGTCCTCCAGCGTCTTCAAGACCCCGACCGCACCGTCGGGCTCGACCTGCGATGCGCGCGAGATGCGCCAAATGCGGGTCGCCGGCAGGGCCACGCGAGGCGGGGGTACGAAGGGCTCGACGCCGCCGCCCGGCGAGAAACAAAGCCCCAGAGCGCTGGTTTCGCCCGCGGGGCCCTCGCGGTCGTAGAGCACCGCGCTACGGCCGTTCGCGAGCGCCGCGCGCGACCAGTCCCAACGCCGAAAGCCTTGTTCCAGGGGCTCGCTTCCCCAATTCATGTCGAAATAGCCGTCGCCGCGCCAGTGCAGCCGCGGACGGCGCATGTCCACCTCAACGCGGGCGCAGGGGGCGGCGGGTCGCCAGTAGTGGCGACCTGCCGCGTCCAGCGCATAGGGCGTGTCGTGCAGCGCGGCGGGGTGCAGGCGGATGCGCCCACGCAGGTATCCGGGCACCGGGACGGTCACCTCGGCCACGTCGATCTCCAGCCAGTGACCGCGCCAGCGCATGGTACTCGGCCCAATGGCGAGTTCCGCGGGCGAGCGGGCGAGCGCGCCCGCGTCCCGTTCGGTCAGGCTCCAGCGCTTGCGGTCCGGCCCGTACAGGGCCACGTTCACGGCGCAGTGGTCCTCCGGGTTGGCGGCACCGCGTCGCCGGGCCCAGGCGTAGTAGGGCGAGAAGACGCTGCCGACGAAGGCGATGATCGTGAGGCCGCTGCGCCCGTCCTCACTCAAGGCATCGACGTACCACCAGGCATAGCCGCCCGGCGCCACCGGCCGGTCGAAGCCTGGTCCGCCAGCAGTTGCTGCGCTGCCAAACGGCCCGAGACCGCTGCCATGGGCACCCCCGGCCCCGGGTGTGTCCCGCCCCCCGCCAGATACAGCCCCGGTATGCGCGTGCTCGCCGCCGGGCGGTCGAATGACGCCCGCCAGCCGTGGGATGCCTGGCCGTACAGCGCCCCGCCGGTCGCGGGAAACATCCGCTCGAAGTCGCTCGGCGTTGTCACTACCGTCCGCTCGGGATCTCTCGCCACCTCGAGTCCGCATCGTTTCAGCACGGAAAACGTCCGCGTCGCGCATTGCTCGACCTCCTCGGTCCCGAATTCATGGGTATCGCCCACGGCCGGAGCGTTGACCAGGCAGAACAGACGCTCGTTCGCGCCGGGTTCAGGCGTCGCGGATGCCCGGCCGCGGTCCTGGGCGCAGACGTAAACGGTAGGTTCGAAAGGTACCCGGCCGCGCCGAAAAATGTCGTCGAATTCCCGCCGGTAGTCCCGCGAAAAGAAGACGTTGTGATGCAACAACGCAAAACCCTGGGTCGGCGCCTCGATGCTCCAGGTCAGCGACGACAACGAGCGTCGTTGGCGGCGTGGCGGCCCGGGCATGGCTGCGCGCACGGCCGCTCCGAAATGGCCGCTCGCGAGTGCCGCGGGGTCGGCATTGCACACCACCGCGTCGCACGCCTGACGCTCGCCGTGGCTGTCGATCACCGCGCTGGCGCGCCCGCCGTGCAACTCGATCTCGGCTACCGCAGTGCCGAAGCGAAAGGTCGCGCCGCGCTCGACGGCGAGCTCTCGCATGGCCTCGGCGAGGCGTTGTATGCCGTCATCGAGCAGCCATACGCCCTCCTGCTCGACGTGTGCGACCAACATCAGGGTGGCCGGCGCCTCGTAGGGTGAGGAACCGCAGTAGGTGGCGTAGCGGCCGAACAGTTGCCGCAGGCGGGGATCGTTGAAGTGTGACTGCAGGGCTGCCCACAGGGTCGTGAACGGCCGTATGTGCAACAGCCGGTGCATCCCGACCGCGGCGGTGCGTTGCACCAGACTGAGCGGTGTCGGTCGCTGGGCGCGGATGAACGTGCGCTCGAGGGTGTCGAAGGTCTTCCGAGCGGCCGCGCAGAAGGCGAGGTAGCGACGTGCCTCGGCCGGCCCGGCGAGTTCCCCGATAGCGGCGGCCGAGCGGTGCAGATCGGCGTAGAGATCGAGCTGCTCGCGCGTGCTCCACGCGTGGCGGGCCAGGATCTCCGCCGGGCGCGCCACGACTCGTGCGGTGAAGTCCGCACCTGCCTCGGCGAAGATCTCGTCGAACACCGGGCGCATGGTGAACACCGTCGGGCCGGAAGCGACGGCCGAGTCGCCGATCGCTACTTCGCGCACCTTCCCCCCGGGTTGCGCGGCCCGCTCCAAGACCGTGACCTCGGCCCCGCGGCTGACCAGCGCCAGCGCTGCGCTCAGGCCGCCGATGCCCGCTCCGATGATCGCAATCCGCAAATCCTTCATGGCTCGTGGGATAACCTCTCGCTGGGACATTGACCCGTGGTCCCCGAGTGTCTATTCTAGCTTACACATGAAAATGTAAATCAAGAATTACACGTCGGAGGCACCATGAAAGATGCAGACGCGAGAATCAGGCAAGTTCTCACCGCGGTCGTCGACCGCGCCACAGAGCGCACCTGCCCGCCGCTGCTGGCGCGGGCCGTGCGCTACGCGGTGTTTCCGGGCGGGGCACGCGTGCGCCCCAAGCTTTGTCTCGCCGTCGCTGCCGCCAACGGCGACACGGACCCGGCGCTCTCAAGCGCTGGCGCCGCGGCGATTGAGCTGCTGCACTGTGCCTCCCTGGTGCACGACGACTTGCCTTGCTTTGACAACGCCGACGCGCGCCGCGGCAAGCCCTCGGTGCACGTGGCCTTCGGTGATCGCATCGCGGTGCTCGCCGGTGACGCATTGATCGTCATGGCCTTCGAATCGCTCGCCGTCGCTGCTGCCGAGGCGCGCGCGCCGGATCGGCTGCCGGCACTGGTGGCAACCTTGGGGCGTGCCGTCGGCATGCCGTTCGGCCTGTCCGCCGGGCAAGCGTGGGAGTGCGAACCGAAAGTCGACGTCTCCCGCTACCACAAGGCGAAGACGGGCTCACTGTTCGTCGCCGCCACCTGTGCCGGCGCGGCCGCCGC
>JARRQB010000181.1:0-3974 GCA_037382265.1 Gammaproteobacteria bacterium
CTCGCCACGGAGGTTGAGATTTCAGCTAGCCAATTCACCGAGAACGAACGTCCGCTGCTCGGCTTCTTCATTCGGGATATTGGTCGCCGCGTTAGCACCGAGGACCCGAATGCGGTGCGTTTGCCGAAGTCGGTCGAGCAGGTCACTCAGCAGGTCGGCCGGATGCCGCTGAAGGAACTCGTGCGCGAGTCCACCGACATCATCGAGAAGCTCTGCATCGAGGCGGCGCTGAGGCTGACCGGCGGCAACCGGGCTTCAGCCGCGGAATTGTTGGGCCTCAGCCGACAGAGCCTTTACGCAAAGCTCAACCGCTACAATCTGACCGACGGATCCCTTGCCGGCTAGGCTAAGCCGCACGGCGCTCGATTTTCCCCTCTCACCCCCTATGGCTTGCGCCGCGGACGTCGCACCCGAGCCGGGCATCACTGGAAGTGTCATGCTAACTTGACAATCTAGACTGACAGGGCTAGCTTACACTTCATGGAGCGTTCAACCGTTATCGTCGCCCCCGTTGACCGGCCGGCTCCCGCGGCCCTGTTGGAACTCCTCAAGCCCATCACTTGGTTTCCGCCGATGTGGGCATTTGGCTGCGGGGTGGTGTCCTCGGGCGCTGCCGTAGCGGAGCAGCCGCTGATGCTGTTCGCCGGTGTCTTGCTTGCCGGACCACTGGTCTGTGGGTCGAGCCAGGCGGTGAACGACTGGTTCGACCGTCACGTCGATGCCATCAACGAGCCCGGCCGACCCATTCCCTCGGGCCGGGTCCCCGGAAACTGGGGGCTTTACCTGGCGGTGACCTGGTCGCTGCTGTCGCTCGCGGTCGGGGCGGCGCTCGGCCCCTGGGTGCTCGGTGCCACGGTGGTCGGCCTCGGACTCGCCTGGGCCTACAGTGCGCCGCCGCTGCGGCTCAAGCTCAACGGCTGGTGGGGCAACGCCGCCGTGGGCTTCTCCTACGAAGGGCTGGCGTGGGTGACTGGGGCGGCGGTGATGCTCGGTGGCAACATGCCCGGCTGGCCGATTCTGCTGCTCGCTGTCCTGTACAGTGCGGGCGCGCACGGCATCATGACGCTCAACGACTTCAAGTCCGTCGAAGGTGACCGGCAGATGGGCGTGCGCTCGATCCCGGCTCAGCTCGGCGTGGACCGTGCCGCTCGGCTGGCCGGCGTGGTGATGGCCTTGCCGCAGCTTGCCGTGATCGGCCTGCTCGTTGCCTGGGACAGACCGGTCCACGCGGCCGTGGTTGGTGCGCTGCTGGTCGCGCAGGCTGCCGCCATGGTGCGCCTGCTGGACGATCCACGTCGGCTCGCACCCTGGTACAACGGCACCGGTGTCACGCTGTACGTGCTGGGCATGCTGGCGAGCGCCTTCGCCGTACGCGCCCTGCCGGGGGGTGGCCTGTGAGCGGCCCGGGTCTGAGCTGGCTCGGCATCGTTCGGCTGGGGTTGGTGCAGACCGCGCTCGGCGCGATCGTTGTGTTGACCACCTCGACCATGAACCGCGTCATGGTCGTGGAGTTCGCGCTGCCCGCCATGTTGCCCGGCGCCCTGGTGGCGCTGCACCACGTGATTCAGATGTCGCGCCCGCGTTTCGGCTACGGTTCGGATCTCGGCGGGCGCCGCACACCCTGGATCGTCGGCGGCATGATCGTACTCTCGCTAGGGGGGGTCGGCGCGGCTTCCGGCACCGCACTCATGGGCACCGACGTGGTCTGGGGCACAGCGCTGGCATTGGTCGCCTTCGTCATGATCGGCCTCGGCGTGGGCGCCGCCGGCACCTCGCTACTGGTCCTGCTCGCCAAGCGCGTGCAGGCCAACCGGCGTGCGGCGGCCGCGACCATCGTCTGGATGATGATGATCTCGGGCTTTGCCGTCACCGCCGGTATCGCCGGCCATTTCCTCGACCCATTCTCGTCGGCCCGGCTCATCGCGGTCACAGCGGCGGTCGCCGCCGCTGCGGTGTTGGTCACGGTGCTTGCCGTGCGCGGGCTCGAGGGACGCTCCCCCGGGGCCGCGGCCGACCCGGCGGGGACGCGCGCAAAGCCGCCGTTTCGTGCGGCATTGCGAGAGGTTTGGCAGGAACCCGAGGCGCGCCGCTTCACCCTGTTCGTGTTCGTCTCGATGCTCGCCTACAGCGCGCAGGACCTGATTCTCGAGCCCTACGCCGGCACCGTGTTCGGCATGACGCCGGGCCAGTCGACGCAGCTCGCCGGCATGCAGCACGGCGGCGTCCTCCTCGGCATGCTGCTGGTCGCGGTGACGGGCACCGCCGCCCGCGCAAGCGCCACCCGGCTGCTGCGCTGGTGGACCGTGTGCGGCTGTGCCGCCTCGGCCCTCGCCCTGTTCGGCATCGCCTGGGGCGGCAGCGCAGCCGCAAGCTGGCCGCTGCGGGAAAACGTCTTCCTGCTCGGCCTCGCCAACGGCGCCTTCGCCGTCGCCGCCATCGCCTCCATGATGACCCTCGCCGGTCGCGGCCGCGCCCGCAGCGAGGGCCTGCGCATGGGGCTCTGGGGCGGCGCCCAGGCCATCGCTTTCGGCCTCGGCGGCTTTCTCGGCACCGTGGCCATCGATATCGCCCGCCAGTTTTTCAGTGATCCCGCGCACGCCTACGCCCTGGTCTTCTCCGGCGAGGCGGCGCTGTTCCTCTACGCGGCCGCGCTCGGGCTCACCGTGCGCCTGGCCGCTTCCAGTCCAACCGGGGAGTCGGCTGCGCCCAGCTTCGGCGAGGTGGCAATGACCGAGGTCCTCCAGGGGAGATGAGCACGATGCAAGAGATGCAACAGACGGAAACGGAACACTTCGACGTCGTCGTGGTCGGCGGCGGGCCCGCCGGCGCCACCGCGGCCAATGACCTCGCGCGGGCCGGGCGCCGCGTGCTGCTGCTGGAACGCGCCTTTCGCATCAAGCCCTGTGGCGGCGCCATCCCGCCGCGGCTGGTGGAGGACTTCGGCATCCCCGCGCACCTGCTGGTGGCCCGCATATCCTCTGCGCGCATGGTATCCCCCGCGAACCAGCGCGTGGACATGCCCGTCGGCGACACCTACGTCGGCATGGTGGACCGGGATGTCTTCGATCCCTGGCTGCGCGAGCGCGCTCGCCAGTCCGGGGCCACGGTGCGCACCGCGACCTTCAAGGATCTCGAGCAGCAGGCGGACGGCACGGTACGCGTCACCTACCTCGACAAGGACACGGCGGGGCAGTACCGCCAGGTTACCGCCCGCGCGGTCATCGGCGCCGACGGCGCGCGTTCGCGGGTGGCCGCGAAGTGCGTGCCCGGCGGGGAGGACATGCGCTGCGTGTTTGCCTACCACGAGATCGTCGAGTCGCCGCCGGCCAACGATGGCGCGGACTTCGACCCGGCGCGCTGCGACGTCTGGTACCAGGGTCGCCTGTCGCCGGATTTCTATGCCTGGGTCTTCCCTCATGGCGACAAGACCAGCATCGGTGTCGGCAGCGAGCAGAAGGGCTTCTCGGCACCGGAATCGGTGGCCACGCTGCGGCGCGATGTGGGCCTCGAGCGTGCGAAGACCGTGCGCCGGGAGGGTGCGCCCATTCCCCTCAAGCCCCTCAAGCGCTGGGACAATGGGCGCAACGTGCTCCTGGCCGGCGATGCCGCGGGCGTCGTGGCGCCGGCGTCGGGGGAGGGTATCTATTACGCCATGGTCGGCGGCCGCTTCGCCGCGGACGCGGTGGGCGAGTTCCTCGCCAGTGGCGACCCCGCGGCGCTCAGGCAATCGCGCAAGCGCTTCATGCGCGAGCACGGCCGCGTCTTCTTCATCCTCGGCATCATGCAGCGCTTCTGGTACACCAGCGACAAGCGGCGCGAGAAATTCGTGAAAATCTGCCGCGACCCGGATGTTCAGTACCTCACCTGGCAGGCCTACACGCAGAAGAAACTCGTGCGGGCCAAGCCGGCCGCGCACATGCGCATCTTCGTCAAGGACATGGCGCACCTGCTGGGCTTTGCCCGCTAGCGGGCGG
>JARRQB010000182.1:0-3969 GCA_037382265.1 Gammaproteobacteria bacterium
TCCCGCCCCCTGCTGGCGGGGCTTTTAACGGCTGATCTGTGTCGGCTCTGCGTCAACGGACTAAACCGCTCGCGCGGTAGCGTGTGCTCCGATCCGATGTCGGTGATTCAGCGGGGCTGGTGAGGGGTTTCCTATGTTGAGGAATGAGGCAATCCGCCTCGTTTCACGACAGGAGCCCTTCCATGACCCAGGGCACGCACACCATCAGTCCGTTGCGCCAGCGCATGCTCGACGATATGCGGATGCGTCAGCTCGCCCCGAAGACCCAGACTTGTTATATCCGGGCGGTAAAGCGCCTCGCCGGCTTCCTCGGCCGTTCACCGCAGAGTGCCACGGTCGAGGACCTGCGACGGTTCCAGCTGTACCTGGTCGACCACGGCACCTCGCCGATCACAGTGAACGCCACGCTCACCGGGCTGAAGTTCTTCTTCGACGTCACGCTCGATCGTGCCGAGGTGATGGCCAAGATGCGCTCGGTCCGGGTGCCGCGCAAGCTGCCGGTGGTGCTCAGCCGCGAGGAGGTCGCACGCCTGATCGCGGCCGCACCCGGCCTGAAGTACCAGACGGCCTTCTCGGTAGCCTATGGCGGTGGCCTGCGCGCCAGCGAGGTGGTCGGGCTGAAGGTTGGCGACATCGACAGCCGGCGCATGACCCTGCGCGTCGAACAGGGCAAGGGCCGTAAGGACCGCTATGCGATGCTCTGCCCGGTGCTGCTCGAGCGCCTGCGCGCCTGGTGGCGGCTCGCCCGCGCCCAGGGCAAGATGCCCGACGGCGGCTGGTTGTTTCCGGGGCAGAACCCCATCGATCCGCTCAGCACCCGCCAACTCAACCGCGCCGTACACGCCGCCGCGGCCAACGCCGGCATCGACAAGCGGGTCTCGATGCATACCCTGCGCCACAGCTTCGCCACCCATCTGCTGGAGCAGAAGGTCGACATCCGGGTGATCCAGGTGCTGCTCGGGCACAAGAAGCTCGAGACCACGGCGTTGTATGCCCAGGTCGCGACCGAGGTGCTGCGCGCGGTCATCAGTCCGCTGGAGGGGATAGGACCGGCGTAGCGTCGCCATGGCTCGTCCGGCGCTTGAGGTCGCGGACATCTTCCGCGCCCACGGGCCGGCGTGGCGTGAGGTGCAGCACGGCCACCTGAGCCTTGGGCAGCTGAAGGTCATGTCGGCCATCGAGCGCTGCCGCAGCGCCGCGCTCGGCGGGCATGTGCTGGCCTGTCCGGCCTGCGCCCACCGCCAGATCGCCTACAACTCCTGCCGCAACCGCCACTGCCCGAAGTGCCAGGGCCGTGCGGCACGGCGCTGGCGCCAGGCGCGCGAGGCCGACCTGTTACCGGTCGCCTACTATCACGTGGTGTTCACCCTGCCGGCGCCGGTCAGTGCGCTCGCCTACGCCAACAAGGCGCTGATCTATGGGTTGTTGTTCCAGGCCGCAGCCGAGACCCTGCAGAGGATCGCCGCCGACCCCAAGCACCTGGGCGCGCAGATCGGCGCAACCCTGGTCCTGCACACCTGGGGCTCGGCCCTGACCCATCATCCGCATGTCCACGGCATCGTCCCCGGCGGCGGCCTCTCGCCCGACGGGCAACGCTGGGTCGGCTGCCGGCCGGGCTTCTTCCTGCCGGTGCGGGTGCTCTCGCGCTACTTCCGCCGGCGCTTCCTCGACGCCCTCGCCGCCGCCCACGCCGCCGGACAGGTGCAATGCTTGGGTGAGCACGCCGCCCTGCAGGCCCCGGCGGCCTTCGCCGCGTGGCTCGCGCCGCTGCGCCGGCTCGAGTGGGTGGTCTATGCCAAACGCCCGTTCGCCGGACCGTCCGCCGTGCTCGCCTACCTGGCGCGCTACACCCACCGGGTCGCCATCGCCAACCAACGCCTCATCGCGATGGACGAGCACGGCGTTACCTTCCGCTGGAAAGACTACCGGGCCAAGGGCAGGACCAAGTACAAGACCATGACCCTCGACACCGCGGAGTTCATGCGTCGGTTCCTGCTACACGTCCTACCCAGCGGCTTCCACCGCATCCGCCACTACGGCCTGCTCGCCAATACCGCGCGCCGTGCACACCTGGCCCGTGCCCGAACACTGCTAGAGGTACCGCAACCAGCGGCCTCGCCCGAAGGGCATGTGGACGAGGATACCGGGGGGCGATTGCCCGAAGCGCTGGCGCCCACCTTCGTCTGCCCCGAGTGCGGAGCGCCGATGATCGTCGTCGAGACGCTGTTGGGCGCGCCGCGCATCCGGGCGCCACCGCCGACCCGAGCCGCGGTATGAACAGCAAAAGCCAGGCACTGTGTAGATCTCGCTCGGCATCGGCTTCGACCAGCGCTGAGACGGGCCGGCTTCGTGCGGCGCCTCGCCACCGCGTCATCTTGCCGCACACACCGCTCGCCCAGCACACTAGCTACCCCTCCGGGCCATGGGATCAACGACCCAGTCTCAGCTCAGAACGGGTCAACCATCCGCTCAACCCGGCGAGCGCAACGTCAAATCCCCATAGCCAAGTCACCCGAATAGACCGCCACCCGGCATCCCGCGGTTTCCTCCCTTGAGGCTTGTCCGACGCCTACCCCGGAATCTCGGGAATGAATGATGTGCTTGTGGTTGAGGGCAGGCATCCGACAACCCTTAACAGTGGCCGTCACGTGTCCTCACGCAGCAAAGATGGGTTCGGCGGCCTACCATGCGGCCACTGCGGTGGTCCGCTCCTTGCGCGTTCCGTGGGTCGGAAACTTGGCATGACGCTGCTGTTTCCGGCGCTGTTCGGTCGACGTCCCTGTCGAAATCTACGATGAACCAGGAAAACAACGCGAACTCTCTTGGTTATGCCGGAGCTAACCATCGAAAAAAACGAGCTGACGCCCGAATAAACGAATAGTCGGCTGGCGAGCGCCGAACCTACGTTCGGTCCGACGATGGCGAGCGTTGCGAAAACCGACACAACAGTACTTATCCGTCACTAGCGAGGTTGAGATGCCGAACAACAAGTGGTGGCCGCTGTGTGCGGCCCTGGCGGTAGGTGCCGCCCAAGCTAGCCCAGGCCAAGCCCCGGAAGAAATTTAAGCCCGCCTCGCGGAGGCTTGGCAAACGGCAGGCGTCTCTCCCCGTACCGCCAGGGTCAATCCGAAGCTATCTTCTCCACGGCGTCGACGACGCCGAGGTAGGGAAACACCCATAGCGGGTCCGCCGCCTGGCGTTTGAGCACCTCTTGCCAGCGCGCCACCTCGCTTTCGTGAACGATCAGCAGGATCAGATAGTTACCCTTTTCTAGGAGCTGGTGCATCTCGTCGAGGCGCGCGCTGGGGATGCCCATCCGATGGGCGGCTACGGCGAGGTTGGTAAGCGCTGCCCCGCCAGCCATCACGCCGCCCCCTAGTCCGGCCCCAGCCGCAGCACCGACGAGGGCCTCGGCGAGCGGCCCGGCGGCCAGAAGGGCGCCGGCGCCGGGAACCACGAAAAGTCCCGCCGCGCCGCTGATAGCCCCGAATATGCCACCCCAGATGGCGCCAAGGCTTCCCCAACCCTGGATCCGTTCACCGGCTGTCTTGTAGTAGACACCCAGCGGGTCGTCGCCCGAGGAGCTGGCGTTTCCCAGTACGGAAAGGCGATCGAGCGGGAAATCGCTTTCGACCAACCGGTCAACGGCGCGCTCGATCTTGTCCTCGTCTGCGAGAAAACCAACGACGATGCGTTTCTCCGAAATATTTGCATCAGATTGCGTCACGATCAGTCCTCCTTCGACGGTGCGCCATACGTCTAGGGTCGTGCACCTCGGGCTTGACTCCCAAGCGGACCATTAGATCGACTCCGATCGCCATCCCGAAGACAGGAGCAGGCCGGTGGGGTAGAAGAATTCCGTGATTTTGTTGGTGCCAGTGCGGAATATCAACACCCCTGCCTCGAGTGTGACCGCGATGACAATGATAGTCAGGAAAGAGCGCCGGCGCCGTTTACAGGTCGCTCCTT
>JARRQB010000183.1:0-6797 GCA_037382265.1 Gammaproteobacteria bacterium
CCTTCGGGCGCCGCCGCGACGATGATGCCGTCGTAGGGGCCGTACTCCGGCAGGCCCAGGGTACCGTCGGCGTGCTTGGTGCGAACGTTGCGGATCTGCAGTTCGCGGAAGCGGCTGCGCGCCAGGTCGAGCAGCGGACCGACGCGCTCGACCGTGTAGACGCGGCGAACCAGCGGCGCGAGTATCGCCGTCTGGTAGCCAGACCCGGTCCCCACCTCCAACACGTGCTCCAGGGGTTCGCCCTCGAGCAGTGCCTCGGTCATACGCGCGACCACGTACGGTTGCGAGATCGTCTGGCCGTGCCCGATCGGCAAGGCGGTGTCCTCGTAGGCGCGGCTCGACAGCGCCTCGTCGACGAAGATGTGCCGCGGCACCCGGCGAATGCGGTCGAGCACGCGCGGGTCGCGGATACCCTCGGCCCGCAGGCGTTCCACCAGGCGCTCGCGCGTGCGCGCGGAGGTCATGCCGATGCCGTGATGCGTCGGGTTGATCACCCTCGATCTCCCAGCCACTCGGCAAGGGTCGGCAGCGCCTGGTGTCGGGTCAGGTCGACGTGGATCGGACTGACCGAGACGTAGCCGTTGCGCACGGCGTGGAAGTCGGTGCCGGGCCCGGCGTCCTGTTCGGGGCCCGCCGGACCCACCCAGTAGATTGGCCGGCCGCGCGGGTCGGTCTCCTTGATGACGGATTCGGCCTTGTGGCGATGCCCGAGGCGCGTCGCCTGGAAGCCCTGCAACTCATCGAACGGTAGGTCGGGCACGTTGACGTTGAGGATGGCGTCGGCCGTCAGCGGCGAGCGCGCAAGCCGCTCCACCAGCAGGCGCGCGACGCGCGCCGCGGTGTCGACGTGGCGCGGGGTGTGGGAGGTGATGGACACCGCCATGGCGGGAAAACCCAGGAAGCGTCCCTCCGTCGCGGCCGCCACCGTACCGGAGTAGATCACGTCGTCGCCCATGTTCGCACCGGCATTGATCCCGGCCACCACCATGTCGGGTTCCGCCTCAAGCAGGCCAGTGATGGCGAGGTGCACGCAGTCGGTGGGCGTGCCCTCGACGCGAACGAACCCGTTAGCGAGCGTGCGCGCTCGAATCGGCATCTCGAGGGTCAGGGAATTGCTGGCCCCGCTGCGGTCGCGATCGGGGGCCACCACGGTGATCCTAGCAATCGCCTCGAGGGCCTCGGCCAGCGCCTTCAGCCCCGGCGCCTCGACGCCGTCGTCATTGCTCAGCAGAATTTGCATCGCTAGTCGATCCTGCCGCCGCGGGCCCCTGGTACAGACCCGCCGATTCTACTGGAAACGCCGTCCGTGCTCACCCTGACCGGCCGCCGCCCCAGCGCTTGATCGGGCGGCCGATTATCGGTCAAATGCCGGCATGGGCGAGCGCGACGACAAGCCGCCGGAGCACGACCTGTTCCGCCAGGCGATGGGCGATGTCGAGCCCTTGCCGCAGGACCGTACCGACCCCTATCGCCGCCGCCGCAGGCCGGAGCGACTGCACCTGCCGATCGGCGACGAGAACCGCGACGAACCCGGCGACCTGCAGGTCGACACACCGGATTTCCTCGAGTTCAAACGTGCCGGCATTCAACACCGCGTCTTCCACGATCTGCAGCGCGGCATGATCGAGGCCGAAGCCACGCTCGACCTGCACGGGATGAGGGTGGAGTACGCGCGCAAGGCGTTGACCCAGTTCCTGGCCCAGAGCCTCGTCGTCGGCCGGCGCTGCGTACGCATCGTCCACGGCAAGGGCCGCCGCTCCAGCCAGGCCCAACCGATCCTCAAGCAGAAGACCAACCAGTGGCTGCAGCAGCGCGAGGAGGTACTCGCATTCTGCTCGGCACCGCGCTGGGACGGCGGCACGGGAGCGGCCTACGTGCTGCTTTCCAGGAAATACGCGCGCGGCGAGGCGAGGTAGGCCCGCGCGGGGCGTTGCGGCGGTCACGCACACTTCGGCGCGCACCCGCGACCGGGTGGTGGCGCTAGCCTGGCCCCGTCGTAACCGCTTCCCGCAGCACACTGGTCGCATACGCCCCGGCCGCGAGCCCGAAGCTCAGCTCCAGGTCTCCGCCTTCACGGGTCCACTCGAGATCCTGCACGCGCACGCGCAGGGCGCGGCGGTCCGCAGCCAGGCCCGCATGGCACAGGCCCCGCAGCCAGAATTCGGTGTCGTCGAGAGCAGCACGCTCTACCCGTGCCGCTTCGGCCTGCGCTTGCGGCGCGCGCGCCGCCGCACCGGGCAACGGCCCGGTGGCATGCACGTCCAGGCGCGTCGCGCGCGCGCGGATCTCCTCGTCGTAGACCTCGGGCACGAACAGCCGCCGGGTGCCGTCGAGCTGCAGCACGTCGCCGTCGACGACCCTGTCCCAGTCGAGCCGCTCGACGCGGGCGGCGAGCACGCGATTGAACAGCCAGCCGCGCACCGCTGAGAGCAGGATATTGAACTGGTTGCGGTCGAAGCGGCGGCGGCCGGCCAACAACTGAGCGGCGCGCCCCAGGTTCTGGCCGCCGGTGCCGAAACGCTGCGCACCGAAGTAATTGGGCAGTCCCCGCGCGCCGATGCTCGCCAGGCGATCCTCGAGCACGATCGGGTCCGCCGCGAGCCGGCGCAGGCGGATGAAGAAGCGGTTGCCGCGCAGGGCGCCGCGGCGAATCTTGCGGTGATGGCGCAGCGCCGACAGGACGGTCAGGTCCGCACTGTCCAAAGCGGTCCAGTCCGGGTCCGCCCGACCCGGCAGCTGCACGGAGAACGACTGGGTGGTCACGGCCAGCTTGTCCTTGCGGCCCGCGTAGCCGACGGCGGCCGGCCGCACGCCCGCCAGCCGGGCGAGCCGGTCGGCCACGTCGTGGGTGTTGAGATTGCGCTTGCGCACGCACACCACCACGTGCTCGCCGGCGCCGCTCGGCTGGTAGCCGAGCACCTCCTCGACGACGAAGTCTTCCGGCACAGCTCGCAGCGACGCTGCGCCCGCCGGGCCGCCGAACGCCCATGGCAGCGCCGCCGTCAGATCGCCTTCGGGGATGTCCTGCGGTGGCGTCCCGCCGAATTTCATTCCACCAGGAGCGCCACCGCGTGGGTTGCAATCCCCTCCTCCCGACCCACAAAGCCCATGCGCTCGGTCGTGGTCGCCTTGAGGTTGACGCGCGCTTCGTCGACTTCCAGGTCCCGCGCCACGTTGGCGCGCATCGCCGGCAGATGTTCCGCAAGCCGGGGGCGCTGCGCCACGATGGTGAGATCGACGTTGCCGACCCGCAGCGCCGCCACCTTGAGCTTGCCGACCACGTTGCGCAGCAGATCGCGGCTGCTCACGCCGCGGTACGCCTCGTCGGTATCCGGAAAATGCTGGCCGATGTCGCCCATGCCGGCGGCGCCGAGCAACGCGTCGCACAAGGCGTGCAGCACGACGTCGCCGTCGGAATGCGCCTCGATCCCGCGCTTGTGCGGAATGGTGACGCCGCCGAGGATCACGAAACTGCCCGGCCCGAACCTGTGGGCGTCGTAACCATGACCGATGCGCATCTCAAGACACTCCGCGGAAGGATCGACGGCGCGATGCTAGCACGCCCCGGCGTGCACGCCGCGGCTACACTACCGTCATGTATCTCATCGACACCCACTGCCACCTGGACGTGGCGGAGTTCGACGCCGATCGCGCGCAGGTTATCGCCGCGGCCCGCGCCGCCGGCGTCGGCGAGGTCGTGGTGCCCGGTATCTTCCGCGACGAGTGGGACGCCGTAGAGGCGCTGTGCGCCACGGATTCCGGCCTGCACCCGGCATTGGGACTGCACCCGGTCTACCTCGATCGGCACCACGAGCGCGACGTCGCCGAACTGGGTCGGCGGGTGGAACGGCGGCGCCCGGTGGCCGTCGGCGAAATCGGCCTGGATCACTTCGTCGAGGGACTGGACCGGGCACGCCAGCTGGCGCTGCTCGAGGGTCAGCTGCAGGTTGCCCGCGACGGCGGCATCTGTCACGCCTTCAACGGCAGTCGGCAGCAGGCGGAACAGTACCTGGCGCGCGACTTCAAACTCGGCTTCGGCGGGATGGTGACCTACGAGCGCTCCAGCAAGCTGCGGGCGCTGGCGCGCGACCTGCCGCTGGAGGCCATCGTGCTCGAGACCGACGCACCCGACATGACCGTCGCCTCGCACCGCTTCGAGCGCAACAGCCCGGAATACCTGCCGGAGGTCGTCGCCGCCATCGCCGGGGTGCGTGGGGTCGACGCCGAGGTCGTCGCCCGGGCTACCACCGCCAACGCGCGCGCCGTGCTGGGACTGCCCGCTCGCGCCGCCCTGCCCGGCACCCCAGCTTGAAGGAAGCCGTCGCGACGCGCCGCCGACACGGCCGCCGCGACCCGCGCTAAGGCTGGCGGGCGAGGAAAAAGGCGGCCAGTTCGAGATCGCCGAGGCGCGTGATCTTGAGGTTGTCGGCATGGCCCTCGACCAGCCGCGGCGCGTGCCCCGCCCGTTCGACGGCCGAGGCCTCGTCGGTGACCGGCACGCCGGCGTCGATCGCCGCCTGCAGTGCGTCGCGCAACACGCCGAGCCGGAACATCTGCGGCGTGAAGGCACGCCAGAGATTGTCGCGCGGCACGGTCGCGACGACGCGGCCGGCCTCGTCGGTGCGCTTGACGGTGTCGTGCAGCGGCACCCCGAGCAGTCCTCCCACCGGGTCGCCGGCGAGGGTGTCGACCAGCCGGGTCACGTCAACCCGGCGCACGCAAGGCCGGGCGGCGTCGTGCACCAGGACCCAGTCGTCCGGGTCGGCCCGCGCCGCCAGCGCCTCGAGGGCGTTTTGCACCGAATGGCAGCGCTCCGCCCCGCCCGCCACGCGCATCACGTCGGGGTGGTCGGCGAACTCGGTGTCCGGCCACCAGGCGTCGTCCTCGCGCAGCGCGATCACCAGACCGTCGAGCCGCGGGTGCAGCAGCATGCGCTCGACGGCGTGATCGATCACCGGCCTGCCGTCGAGTTCCAGGTACTGCTTGGGCAGGCCGCCTCCCATACGGCGGCCCAGACCCGCCGCGGGGATGACGGCCCAGAACTTCGGGTCACTCATTCGCGGACTCGGCGGCGGGCTCGATGACCTGGAAGAAGGTCTCGCCCTCGCGGATCATGCCGAGCTCGCTGCGCGCCCGCGCCTCCACCGCCTCGAGGCCGTCGCGCAGGTCTTTCACCTCTGCGCGCAGGGCGTCGTTGCGCTCCTTCAGCAGTACGAGTTCGGCCTGTTGCTCGGCAATCTGCCGTTCGAGGTGGCGCACCTCCGCCAGGCTGCCGCGACCGACCCACAGGCGGTACTGCAGCGCGACGAAGGCGACGACCAGTACCGCCAGCGCCAGCCGCGGGATCCAGCTCACGACCAGCCGTCAGAGGCCGACCGGAAAGGCGCTCTTGCCGGCGTACTCCGCATCGGCGCCGAGCTGCTCCTCGATACGCATCAGCTGGTTGTACTTGGCGACCCGGTCGGAACGCGACAGCGAGCCGGTCTTGATCTGCCCCGTGGCCGCGGCCACGACCAGGTCGGCGATGGTGGTGTCCTCCGTCTCGCCGGAGCGATGCGAGACCACCGCGCTGTAGCCGGCCTCGTGGGCCATGCCGATGGCCTCCAGGGTTTCGGTGAGCGTGCCGATCTGGTTGAACTTGATCAGGATCGAGTTGGCAATGCCCCGGTCGATGCCCTCGCGCAGGATGCGCGGATTGGTGACGAACAAGTCGTCGCCGACGAGCTGCACCCGGCCGCCCAGCTGCTCGGTCAGCGTCTTCCAGCCGTCCCAGTCGCCCTCGTCCATGCCGTCTTCTATGGAAATGATCGGGTACTGGTCGACCCAGCTCGAGAGCAACTCGGCAAACCCCCCGGCGTCGTACTCCCTGCCTTCGGAGGCCAGCACGTACTTGCCGTCGCGGTAGAACTCGGAACTCGCGACGTCCAGTCCCAGGTAGATGTCGCTGCCGACATTGAAACCGGCCTTGTCGATTGCCTCCAGAATGACCTCGATCGCCTCCCGGTTCGAACCCAAGTCGGGCGCGAAGCCGCCCTCGTCGCCGACCGCAGTGTTCAGACCCTTGCCCTTGAGCACCGACTTCAACGCGTGGAATACTTCGGCGCCGTAGCGCACCGCCTCGCGGATCGAGCCCGCGCCCACCGGCAGAATCATGAACTCCTGCAGGTCGACGCTGTTGTCCGCGTGGGCACCGCCGTTAATGATGTTCATCATGGGCACCGGCATGCGCGGCTGGCCGCGGCCGAGGTACTGGTAGAGCGGCAGGGCCCTCTCCTGCGCGGCGGCGTGCGCCGCCGCGAGCGAAACCGCCAGGATGGCGTTGGCGCCCAGCCGCGACTTGTTGTCGGTGCCGTCGCACTCGATCATGGCCCGATCGAGCCCCTCCTGGTCGGACACCTCGCGCCCGGCGACCAGTTCGCGCAATGCGCCGTTGACGTGCCCGACGGCCTTCAACACGCCCTTGCCCAGGTAGCGCGCCGGGTCGCCGTCGCGCAACTCGAGTGCCTCGCGCGAACCGGTCGATGCCCCGGAGGGGACGACCGCCCGCCAGATGGCCCCATCGGCGGTGATGACGTCTGCTTCGATCGTGGGGTTGCCGCGCGAGTCGAGGATTTCGCGGGCGCGCACATTGACTATTTCCGACATAACGACTCCGTGTGGGTGGACATCGACGCCCTGGGATGGGTTGCGCCACGGACCCCCCGGGGCAGGCTCCGTGGGACGGGTCGGCGTTGCCTCAGGCGAGCGCCTCCGCGAAGGGCCGGCGCTTCACCGTGCGGTCGATCTCGACCAGCACC
>JARRQB010000184.1:0-3949 GCA_037382265.1 Gammaproteobacteria bacterium
GATCAGCCAACGCACGTCTCGTTATCCCCTCTTCGCATAGCGGGCCAGCCCTTCGAGCACCAAGTGCGGGGCCTCGGTGACCGGCCCATCGACCAACGCCCGCACGGCCGTGGCCTCCGAACCGGTCAGGAACAACTGCGGCGCCTCGCCGGCCGCCGCCAGCCGCCGCAGCACGAAGTGCACCACGCCCGCCAGCGCCCGACGACTGCCCAACGCCACGGCCGCGGCGGTGTCCGTGCCGAATTCCTCGGCCGAGCCGCTGGCACCGATGCGCGGAATACGCGTGAACTCGAGCAGCGCCCGGCGGCTCAGCTCAATACCCGGCACGATGAACCCGCCCAGATGGCGGCCGCCGGCAGCCACCGCGTCGACGGTCGCGGCGGTACCGCAGTCGGTCACACAGAAAGCCCCGGCGCAGCGCGCCCGGGCACCCAGAATCGCCAGCCAGCGGTCGACCCCCAACTGGGCGGGCTCCGCATAGCCGTTACTCACGCCGAACCCGGTCGCCTCGGCGCTCACCGACCGCACGACGAGACCCCAGGCCTGGCGGCACCACGCCGCGATCGTCCTGGCGACCGCCCGGTCGGCGACGCTGGCAAGCCACACCGAAGGAGGCGGCGCCCAGCCACCCCAGGCCCCGTCCAGCACGCGCTCGAGACTGGCCTCGCCGTAGGCCGCGTAGCCCGGCGCCACCAAGTCGCCGGCCGCGCCCAGCCGCACCCACTTCACGGCCGTGTTCCCCGCATCGACGAGGAGTGCGCCGGTCCGCGAATCAGCTGGCGGCAAAAGACCCACGCAGGCTCACCTCCCCGGCATGGTAGGTCCGAACGCCACTCTCGCCGGCGAGGCGCAGGCCGCCGGACGGGTCCAGGCCGTCGTAGCGCCCGAGCACCTCGCGACCGGCGCCGAGCAGCAATCGCACCTCGCGACCGAGCAAGCAATCGTAGGCTCGCCACCGCGCCAGAAAGCCCTCCACGCCAACGGCGTCAAACTCCCCGCAGGCCTCCAGCACAGCGGAGACCAACGCCTCCGCCACCGTATTGCGGGACAACCCCGCCGCCCCGAGGTCGGCCAGATCGACCCAGGGCTGGTCGATGTGGGCAGCGACTTCGGTCGTCACCCGCATGTTGAGCCCGATCCCGACGACCGCCCGCGCGGGGCCCGCGATCTCGCCGGAGGCCTCGACCAGGATACCCGCGAGCTTGCGACCGTCGACCAGGATGTCGTTGGGCCACTTGAGGCCGTGGTTGCGCAGCCCGAGACCGGTCAGGGCCTCGGCAACCGCCACGCCGACCGCCAGGCTGAGGGCCGACAGCGCGGCCAGCGGCCGGTCGAAGTGCCAGGCGGTGGACATCAGGATGTTGGTGCCATAACCCGAGGTCCACCGCCGGCCGCGCCGGCCCCGCCCCTCGCGCTGATGCTCGGCGAGACACACGTGCGCCCGCCCGGGACGCGGTGCCGGCTGGCGCGCCAGGAACGCGCTGGTAGAGTCGACGCTGGGGAGCACCCAGAACCGCTCGCACACGTTGGCGTGCCGGTCGACCAACCGTGCGGCCAGGCGCCTGGCATCGAGCAGTTCGAGGGATTCGGCTAGGCGGTAGCCGCGTCCGCGCACCGCATCGACGCGCAGACCCGTGTCTTGGGACAGCCGGCGCAGTCGCTTCCAGACGGCGGCGCGCGAAACCCCGAAACGGCTCGCGAGCCTTTCGCCCGAGTGAAATTTGCCGTCGGCGAGAACACCGACCAGCTCGTGCGTGTCGACCATCAGGCGAGTGTATCAACCGGCGCTGTGCAGGACGCCTGCCACGCCTCGCGCCGGCGGCGCTGCGGCGCGGACAGCACTGCGTCGTCGAGCAGCCACAGATCGCAGGTGTCCTGCGGGGCAGCGGCAGGCGACAGCGAGAAGGTCATCAGTTCGTCGCGCCGCAGGGCATGGACTAGACTTGGCCGGTCATCCGGCAGCGCGGCGACCCGCGCCGCCAGACCGTCGGCCTTGGCCTGGATTCCGTCGATGGCCACCAGCCGGTCACCCGCCGCGAGACCCGCCGCGTGCGCCGCCCCGCCGCCATACACGTGAGTAAGCTGGCTGAGCTCGCCCGCTGCGGCAAACCGGGCCCCCAACACCCGCTCGGCCTTCACCGGCAGGACTTGCTCGACGACGCCGCCGAGGTCGTCCGGCTTGCCCGCGGCGCGCAGCCGATACCCGATGCCCAACCCCTCGAACCAACGCTCCAGCGGCAGCTCGACGGTGCCGTGCACAAAGTCCGCGAAAAATTGCCCGAGGTCGCCGCGCGCCAGGTCGGCGGCGACCCGCTCGATGCCGCCCTCGGGCACACCGACGCCGGTCAGGCCGTGACGGCGCCACAGTGCTCGCATCAGGTCGTCCAGCGACACCCGCTCACCGGTCATCTGCCGCAGCGTCATATCGAGCCCGAAGGCCACCAGTGCGCCCTTGGCGTAATAGCTGACGATAGCGTTGGGGGCGTTCTCGTCCTGTCGGTAGAACTTCGTCCAAGCGTCGAAGCTCGACTCGGCGACCGACTGTCGTAGCCGTCCGCCGCCGCGCATCACCCGCGTAACCGTCTGCGCCAGCATACCCAGGTAGGCGGGCAGGTCGATGCGCCCGCTGCGCAACAGGGCGAGGTCGTCGTAGTAGCTGGTGATACCCTCGAACGCCCAGAGCTGCGCGGTGTGGACCTCCCGCGACAGATCGGGCCGCTGCAACACCTCGGGCAAGATGCGCTTCACGTTCCACAGGTGGAAGTACTCGTGCGAGCACAGACCCAGGAACCGCCGGTAGCCTTCGCTGGGCTGCGCCATGCCCGGCGCCGGCAGGTCGCCGCGGTCACAGATCAGACTGCAACACTCGCGGTGTTCCAGCCCGCCGTAGTAACCCTCGCCGAGCGCCAGGACCAGAAAGAGGTACTGCGACATTTGCGGCAATTCGCCAAAAAAACCGACATGTTCGGCACAGATAGCAGCAAGATCATTCTTTAGGCGATCACCGTCACAGCGTTGCCGGCCCGACAGGACGACTGCATGCGGCACGCCTGCCGCGGTGAATTCGAGGCGCTCGAAGCACGCCATTTCCACCGGGTTGTCAATCAGAGCGGCGTAGTCGGCCGCGAGGTAACGGCCAAAGCCCGCCGCGTCGACTTCGTCGGCGGTCAGGGCGGTGGCCACCCGCCAGTCCGCGCCGCTGCCGCCCGGCGGCGGTAAGATGCTGAGCGCACATGCCCCATCGTGGCCGACGGCGCGCAGGAATACGCTCGGCCCGTTGAAGTAGCCGCGCGTCACATCGAGAAAGGCGCTGCGCACGGACAGGTCGTTGGCATAGACCCGATAGCGCACTTCGAGCGTCCCGGCACAGGGCCCGGCCTGCCACGTCTGCTTGTCGAGCTTGACCAGCGGCACGGGCTCGCCACCACAGGTCGCACGGACATCGAGGAGGTTGCGGGCGAAATCGCGAATCATGTAGCTGCCCGGAATCCAGGCAGGCAGGGCGAACACCTGCCCTGCCGGGTTCGGCGCCGCGACCCGCAACCGGATCTCGAACTCGTGCCCGGGCGGGTCGACCGGCGACACCCGATAGTCGATCATCCCGCGCCGGCCTCGTGCTTGGAGCGGATGAACTCGCGGTGCGGCACGTAAAGCAAATCGGCAAGCCGCCGCACCAAGTGTTCCTCGTAGTGGTGAATTTCGCCGTCGGCCTTGGCGACGTGCCACAGGTCCTTGACCAGTCGATACTTTTGTTGCGCCGTACAGAGCTCATTGATCAAATCGACGTGTCGGTCGAACGCCACCGCGGCATCGGCCTCCGCCTCGGCCCGCCGCAGCAAAGCGCGCACGTCGGTCTCGCCCAGACCGAATCCCGCCTGCAACAGCCGGCGCAGTTCGGCGCGTTCGGTCTCGGCATTCCGGTAGTCGGCCCGGGCTACTTCGACCAGCA